>NZ_CP159837.1:1885000-2185000 GCF_040564635.1 Planktothricoides raciborskii GIHE-MW2 | reverse complement strand
TCCCTAATAGGGATTTAATCACAGATAAATTCTTAAGAAAGCGAGTATCTGGAATTTCAAATAGCAAATCATCAATATTAGGGTGCGTATAGCCTTCGGCATGGCTACGCTAAAGGCGGGGCAAATTTCTCTCTAAACCATCAGTGTTTTTTATTCCCGCCGTAACGCACCGATCTGTTTTCAAAACATCAAATCGGTGACATTTACTTGGCAAACAATGATTACCGGAATTTATTCAACTTTGGTATTTTTAATGGTTTGGATCATCTCAATATTCAGCAAAATTATTTGCTGCTTTTATCTTAGCACCAAATTCCGCCGCCCCAGTCAGCGGATTTTTCGCTACAATTCGCTACAATAAGGCGTTGTCTTTTTACTGTTGGTGCAAATTGAGCCAAGATTATACATGGCAAACAGAAGGGAAAGCCCGTTTTCAAGTAGGCCATACTTTCTATCGTTCCGCGTCCCAAGTTGTGCGAGATTTAGGGGTTTTAGCCGCCAAAATTTATCGCCAAGATACGGGCAGTTTACGGGTATTGGATGCAATGGCCGGTTGTGGGGTGCGATCGCTCCGTTATTGGTTGGAAAGTGGGGCAGATAGTATCTGGGCTAACGAAGGAAACCCAGACAATAGCGACATTTTGCGGGAAAATCTCTATGAGGCGATCGCTCAAGGAGCCTGTCAACTGACCCACCTCGACGCCAACCGGGTATTTTTTGACTGCTACAATCAAAGTAACTATTACGATGTAGTAGACGTAGACTGCTTTGGGTCAGCGGTTCCCTACCTCAGTACCAGCTTATGGGCCACCAAGATTAACGGATTACTTTATATCACCAGTACGGACGGACGCACAGCCACCGGGCATTTACCAGAAAAAAGCGTTCGGGTTTACGGCGCCTGTGCGCGATCGCACCCAGCCGCCCAAGAACAAGCTTTACGTCTACTCATTGGCAGTACCTTACAACAAGCGGCGACCAAAGGATTGGGCATTCAGCCGATATTTGCCCTGTTTGCCGGTCAAACCTATCGGGTGATGCTGCGGTTACTGCCCTCAGAGTCTTTGACCCCCGAAAACTACGGATTTCTGGGTTATTGTCACCACTGCGGCGACTATCAAACCGTCACCTGGCGACAATTAGGGCGGGTCACTTGTCCCCATGACGGCGAACCCCTGACCCTAAGTGGGCCAATATGGTTGGGGTCGTTGCACGATCGCCCCTTTTTATTAAAAATGCAGGCTTTAGCCCAAGAAAAAGCCCAAGCAACAGCCCAAGCAACAGCCCAAGAAAACCACTGGTTAAAGCGAATTGAATTATTAAAAATTCTGATGGAAGAAGCAGAATTACCTCCTTATTTTTACACCCTGGGGGAAATTGGTCGCAGGGGAAAAATGGATATTCCCAAACGCGATCGACTAATCCAAGGTTTGCAACAACAAGGGTATCAAGCCACTGCCACTCATATTAATCCTGAAGGGATTAAAACTGATGCCAATTTAACCACTTGTATTGAAATTGCTCGTGACTGTCAAAAAGATTAATTAAATGTTTTTTATGTTTTTATTTTTTATTGATTTTTATATGTTTAAACCATATAAAATATGTTGATTTACAGCGTTTTTATGTTAAAAAAAACCAGTAATGGCGAAGCATTGCCGCATATAAGTTATTGGTGAAAATCCTAAATTTACTGCGGCAATGCTTCGCCCCTACGGATATTTGTGGTTATTTTTTCAGGTTTTTTGTGTAAATATAATTCGGTAAGGGCGAAGCATTACCGCATATAAGTTATTGGTGAAAATCCTAAATTTACTGCGGTAATGCTTCGCCCTGGGGTTACAGCTATCGAGTCGGTGGATCGGTTAACAAAGAACGATTAAAGGGACTCTCTAGATCCGGGGTACGAATGAACGGATCGCTCATGGTTTGCACATCCATCACCTCTCTGTAAGTATCCGCGACCCGGTTGCTATCCCCAACAATAGAGTTATCAGGATAGAAAAAAAATCGTTGGGCAACTTCCCCAAAGATCGAGGTTCTAAAACCATAGCGCCCTCGGAAACCGTAGAATGAACTTTCAAAGGCGTCAGGAATCGAACGAACCTTTCTGTTGGGAGAATTTGATTGGGCGATCGCCTCTGTAGGCATTAACATTGTCGCGGCACTTAAGACGCATAAGGCACCTAGGCAACTTTTCCAGTGAATTTGCATAATTTCACACCCATGTTTTTCTCGATACTAGCGGAAAAAATCCCGAAGTGGGTTTTTCTCGTGGGGGAAAAATTAATCAAGCCGTCAACCCCTGCTAACCTATAATAAAGCCTTAGCTTTAGACTCAAATTATCAGACTTATCAGACAGATGACTTATTCTACCGACACCCCATCCACTGAGTTAAATCAAGTTCGCGCTGCATTGCTTGATTTAATTTGCCAATATGCCTATAAAGAAGGAGACTTTGTCCTCTCTTCAGGACAACCCAGCCGTTACTATATCAACGGTAAACTGGTGACACTGCACCCGGAAGGGGCCTTAGCCACAGGTCGGGTATTGTTCGCTATGTTGCCCACGGATACCCAGGCGATCGCGGGGCTCACCCTGGGGGCCGATCCGATCGTCTCGGCGGTGAGTATCGTTTCTGCCTTGGAAAAACGGCCAATTCCCGCCTTAATTATCCGCAAAGAAGCCAAAGGACATGGCACAATGGCCTATATCGAAGGCCCAACCCCAGAACCAGGGGCAAAAATTGTGGTTTTAGAGGATGTGGTCACTACCGGCGCCTCCGCTATGAAAGCCGTTAATCGTCTGAAAGAAGCCGGTTATCAAGTCGATCGCGTGATTTCTTTGGTGGATCGACTGCAAGGAGGGGCCGAGTTATATCAACAAGAAGGGTTAAAGTTTCAAGCGGTATTTACGATTACGGAAATTCAAGAACGTTGGCGGCAAATTTCCGAGAATTAAGCTAATCTTAGCTAATCTTAGGGTGGGCAATTTGAACAAAATATTGCCCACCCTACTTACTTTACTCCTTTTAAAAGAGGATTATCTTCATGCATGGGCAACAATTATCTCTATTTCCAGAAGTATTCCCAGAATCGACAAATCCGGCCATCCATGAACGGAGTTCCTCCTTTGTAGATAATATGAGTTTGCCGGTTCACCGATGGTTTCGCTATTCAGCGGGTTTTTCGGCTCAATGGGTTGAGCAAGAAATTAACATTGCCTTGCAACAAGGTGAGGTGAAATTACTCGATCCTTTTGCCGGTTCTGGGACAACTTTAATTGTCGGAAAACGCTGCGGTGTTGCCTCGTTGGGAGTGGAAGCCCATCCATTTGTTGCCAAAATTGCTCGGGCAAAACTGGCTTATGTAGAGTCAGTAGAACAATTTCTAGAAACCGGAAAAAAAATACAGTCTCTTGCCCAAAAATTACCCGGTTCTTCCTTTAACTATCCGCCGCTGATTCAAAAGTGTTATCCCCCTGATATTTTAATTCAATTAGATGCTTTGAAACAAGCGTGGCAGCATCTGGCTGATGGCAGTCCCATCTCCGAATTACACTGGTTAGCGATTACCGCAATTCTGCGAGTCTCTTCCCCCGTGGGAACTGCCACTTGGCAATATGTATTACCAAATCAAAAAAAGGCCAAATCTTTAGATCCGCTGGTTGCATACAAAAAACAAATTCAAAATATGGCGATCGATATGGGGCAAACTCAGGGGCATCCGGCAAATGTCGCCGCACAATTGTATCAAGAAGATGCCAGATTTTGTCCCTCTATTCCGAATGGCTGGGCAAATTTTGTCCTGACTTCTCCTCCTTATACTAATAATTATGATTATGCGGATGCTACCCGTTTGGAAATGTCATTTTGGGGGGAAGTTGAGCGATGGAAAGACCTGCAACAAACGGTGAGAAAATATTTAGTTCGATCTTGTACTCAACATATTGCAGGCGATCGCGAACAGTTAGATGATTTACTGGCCGATCTTAACCTTGTACCGTTGCTTGATGAAATGGGGCCAATTTGTGAACAATTGGCGGCAGAACGCGCAAATCACGGGGGAAAAAAGCCTTATCATCTGATGATAGCGGCTTATTTTAGTGATTTAGCTAAAGTTTGGCATACGTTAAGGCTTGTCACCGCCAGTCCTTGCCGGATCTGTTTTGTGGTGGGTGACTCAGCACCTTATGGGGTTTATGTCCCAGTGGAACGGTGGCTGGGTCAATTGGCTTTGGCGGCAGGTTTTCAGTCTTATCGGTTTGAAAAGACGCGCGATCGCAATATTAAATGGCGTAATCGTAAGCATTCGTTTCCCCTGCATGAAGGACGGCTTTGGGTGCAAAGTTAATGTTATATAAAATAACAATTTGTTCAAATCAGTAAACAGCTTGTAGGGGCGAAGCATTGGCGCCGATATCTGAAGCTTGAAACCACAATATATATACGCCAATGCTTCGCCCTTACCCAGCAAAATTGTAGGGGCGAAGCATTGGCGCCGATATCTGAAGCTTGAAACCACAATATATATACGCCAATGCTTCGCCCTTACCCAGCAAAATTGTAGGGGCGAAGCATTGGCGCCGATATCTGAAGCTTGAAACCACAATATATATACGCCAATGCTTCGCCCTTACCCAGCAAAATTGTAGGGGCGAAGCATTGGCGCCGATATCTGAAGCTTGAAACCACAATATATATACGCCAATGCTTCGCCCTCAGTCAATTTTATTTTCTATTGATTTCATTGACTGATTTTTTCGCTGCCTTGCTTTTTGCTGAGATTTTAAAAGTTTCACCTGATACGGGTCAGCATCTTGACGCCAATATACCCGATGTTTGCGAATTTCCGCACAATTTTTTTCCAGAATATTCTGCCAATGTTGGCGTTTATACATTAGATCAGAATTCTCTAACAGTCCCCGGTTTTCCTCTTGTTGAGTTAGGGATCTAAATTTCTCATACAGGGGATAATCAGCGGAAACTAACCGATCTTTCCGCGTTAGAATCAGAGGGTTTGGTAAATGTTCATAATCATAGTGAGTCACTTCTAAATTTTTTAAATTAATTTTCATCCGTCGGTGTAAAATAGGATGAGGATTTTCGTCAAAGTCTGGATAAAATAAGTAGGATATTTTGGAACTATGTAGATGAAATTTAACCACCGTTGCTTCATCCATGCGACCAATTACCCGACTGACTAATCCTTCATAAATTCTCAGCAATGGTTCTAACTGCTCGATCGCACTAATATGAACATAAAAACCATTGCCCGAAATATAGCCAAGTTGACTATTTTGGCAACATTGACGCACTAGGTTGATATCATTTAAACTATAGATGATATGTTCGGCGATCGCCTTAGCATTGGCATAAGATACGAAGAAGTATTTAATATCATCCTGAATTTCTGGATTAAACTGATTAAATTTCTGGGTTTTGCCAAAATTACTTACCGCTAAATAGGTTAATAAATCTTTGCGGCGTTTTTCCGCGATCGCATCCCATTCCGCTGAATTGGTCGCTTGAATAATGATTTGAAATGCCCGCCGTAGGGTGCCAAAAACTCCCAGAATTTCTGCTTCTTCTGGCAACTCTCCTTTGACTGGCAACCTACCGCGATCGCTCACAAAAGCCATCAAAGGTTGCAACATTTCTTGATAGTCCGCAAACTTTCGCAAATAGGCAGAAATTCGCGGAGTAGTGGTGCGACTGCGAAACCGATAAGCGCGAATTCGTTGCGCCATTTCTGGGTCACGAAACACAAAATAAATCCCCAAAGCTGCGGGAATTGCTTCCGCATTTAGCACTTGTTCAATATAAAATTTTAACTCTTCTTGCTCATAATATTTTTGGAAAGTATTCCGACGAGTAATCACCCCATCTCCATAGACCACCTGACCCCGTTCGCGATCGTCAATTAAGACCAAAGAAGAAACAATTAAAACCTTTTGGGTCAACTGCCACGCATTGATTAAAGCTTCTCTCCGTTCTGCGGGGTCTTCAATCACATTAATTACATAACCTAAGTTTACTACATCCGCTGAAATAAAAGCATTATCGGGGCGATAATACGGATCCCAACCCTGACTAAAATAGCCTTGCGCTTGGATGCGTTCAATATCCCCACCATAACCACAACCATAATCAAAAAATGTGGTTTTTGGGGTGAATATTCCCGCGTCTAATGCTAATCGCATCGGTCGAGAAAAGTCACGGCGCACAATAGCCGCTCGATGCCGTTCAATTTTGGGAATAATACTGGGTAAAGTATCTTTTATTTCCGGGCAATGTATTACCTGATGACCGGATATTTTCACCCCATAAGTTTGTAAACACCGCTGCCAACCTTTTTGGGTGCCAATTTTGGGACTACTAAGTAATCCTAATCTTTCTTCTTGTTTGGTGAGTTGGGCAAATACTCGATAAAGAGGATATTCTGGAGTGACAAAGGTTTCTTTTCGATGCAAAATGGGCGGGTTTTCAATGGCTTGATAATCTAAATAAGTTAGAGCAAAATCCGGTAAATTTACTTGCAAGCTTGCTTTTAAGGGCGGATGCGGGTCGGTGTCAAAGTCGGGATAAAATAAGTAAGATATTTTCGGTTCATCTAAGTTAAATTTGATTAAAGTTGCCCCATCAATTTGGCCAATTTGCCGCCGCACTTGGGCTTCATAAAGTCGCAAAATCGGGTTAAGTTGATGCAGGGCGGTAGTATGAATATATAAGGCAGTGGGTAATTTTTTGCCTATTTTGCCTAATCCACTGGTTTGGCAAGCATTGATAAGCGATCGCGGTTCTTTTAAATCGTGAATCAGTTGATTAATTTCCGCTATGGCCTTGTCAAAGTCGAGAAAAAATGTAATAATATCATTAGCGATTAATCTGGGGTAATTGGTGAGTTTTGCCACCAGTTTAATCGGCAGATTATCGGCTTTTTCATCGGCTTTTTCTTTGATGAGAAAGTCGCTGGCCAGATAAATTAATAAGTCTTGGCTGCGTTGGCTGGTAATTTTTTGCCAGTCCGAGGCATCGGTGGCGGCTAAAATAGCGGCAAAAGCATCGGTTATACTGCCAAATTGATTAATTAAGGCTGGTTCTGTGGGCAATTCTTGGCTGAGGGGTAATCGTCCCCGGTTTAAGTAAAAATCAATTAAGGGTTGGAGTATTTCTGCATGGTCTTTAAAGCCGGAAATTCCCGGTTTTATTTTGGGAGGAGTGAGAGGCGATCGCCAAACAGACTGGGAGAATATTTCTCGGCGATCGCTATTTCTAAATACCGCATAAACTCCTAGGGATAAAGGAGTGGCTTCAACCCCTAGGGTTTGTTCAATATAATGTTTCAGTTCTACGGGCTGATAGTAATGATAATTTGGGTTAAGTTCGCGGGGTTTTTCCCCACCGTAAGCCAGATATTTTTCCCCGCGTTCTTTTAACATGACTTCAGCGGCAACAATTAAAATATCCTGGGTTAATTGCCACGCATTGACCAAAGCTTTTTGGCGTTTTGCGGCAGAATTTAAGGAATTCAGCAGATAACCAAAATAGACGATATCTGCTGGATGACGTAATTCGGCAGTAGCATAATCGAGAATTGGGGTTTCTGGGGGCAACAGTCCCCCGGCAACCGCTAAACCCAGAGGACGAGGTAGGGGTGAGGAATTTGGGGCAACCATAGGGCAATGAATGGGTGTGATAGATGACTGTGATAAGTTTACGAGCAGAAATAAATGCACCGTAGACCCCATGAGAAGAAAAACTGTCATTCCCGCGAATGCGGGAATCCACAGTCTATCGGTGGGGAACGAAAAGTGCAATTAATTATGTTCACCTACTTAGATGCGATCGATGGGAATACCAAGTATTTTAAGTAATATATCCGATTCCCCGACCAGAAACCGGGTTACGGCGATAATTTTTGCTACTAACCCAAACTTAAATTAAAAAACCCGGTTTCTTAGTTACCGCCAAAAAACGGGGTTTATGCGGCTCTTTTGATTGCCTTGCAGAGATTTGAAAAGAAACCCGGTTTCTGACTCAGCTAAAATACCGGCAAACCCTAGCCCCCAGCTAAAAATGACTTAAACTATTGATATGACCGGACTCACACCCGAACAAAAAACTTGACAACAATAATGATTTTCTATAGCATTTAAGCGATGACGGGACATAAAAATATGCAATATCTAACACCCAATGCAATTTATTACGGGAGATCGGAGCAGAAAATGCTTGAAATTGAGCCTGATAGTGTCGCTCTTAGTTTATGGTCTCCTCCATACTTTGTGGGCAAAAAATATGAAAAAAATGAAACATTTGAATCTTGGCAAATTATGCTAAAAAAAGTCATATATAACCATCATTTAATTTTAAAACCAGGAGGTTTTATGGTGATAAATATTGCAGATATTTTATGTTTTAAAGATGAAAATATGCCTAAAATACAAGCCCTAAATATTTCTAGACAAAAATGCCAAGTAACAAGAGATATGGTAATAGAAGCTATCAACAAATATCCTAATTATAATCGTTATCAGTTAGCAAACTTGCTAGGCTGTAGTGAACAAACCATTGACAGAAGATTAAACGGAAACAATATTCGCGGTGGCAAACACCAGACTCAGACGAGAGTGAAGCTAGTAGGTCATTACCTGGAAAAGTATGCTCAAGATGTAGGAATTTATTTGTATGACAAACGAGTTTGGTTAAAAGATCCCGCATGGGCAAATAGTCAGTGGACAAACAACACACTAAAGGCAGTCAGTGAGTATGAAGATATATATATATATTGGAAACCAGGTGAGTATGTGATTGATAGAAGAAAGCTTTCTGAACAAGAGTGGAAAGATTGGGGGTCAAGGGGAGTTTGGCACATCAATAGTGTTAGAAACAATGACGATCATGAAGCAAAATTTCCAGAGGAATTAGCCACACGCATAATTCGCTTGTTCAGTTCAGAAGGTGATTTGGTAATCGATCCATTTATGGGGAGTGGCACCACTGCTGTAGCTGCCATTAAAACGAATCGTTTATACATAGGCATAGAAAAAGAATCTGCGTATGTTAAGTTAGCGGAAGATCGCATAAAAACGCTAAAACCTGTGCAGCTACAGCTAAATCTTGCTTAGGGTAAAACAATTTCTTTAAATCTCCAATTGTCTATAGATTTTAAAACGTCAAAACTAATTCTACAACGCTTTTTTAGATAATTTGTGCTTCGATCATCTTTCCCTGGGAAGAACAAATTAGGATATTGCTGTAAATAGTTGGGATTTTCTTGCAAGAGGAGTCCATTGGGAACTGTTGCCAAGCTAATTCTCCCCAGTGGTTGTCCTCCATCTTTTGAATTTTCTTCAAGGGATAACATTCTGTATACAGGTTTGACGATCAGTATGATAACTGGGATCATCGTTCCATCGCTGAGAATATAAATTGGAGGAATGCTACAATAAAAAGCTTGACTTTTTCGTTTACCCTTTGCAACTATCACATCATTAACAACACCACTATCCGCAGAATCCCATCTACCACTGCCGGAAATCTGATTTGGTGACATTACAGCATGGTTTTGATCGTCTCTAGGTCCAACCGACTTAATATCCAGAAATAACCAACAAGTATCTGTAAAACTATTTGTAAGTTTATTAATTTCTGAATGCGTAAGAACTAGCCTCAGATCAGAACCACTAGGTAAACCAATATCTCGAATACGAAAATAAGGTTCTAAAAGTCTTGGTAATTTGTATCCAATAGTGTGTTCACCAACTTCTATCCAGGGATACTGATCGCCTATGGGGGATCTACCTCTGTCGTCCGGTGGATAGTTTTGCCAAAACGGATAAAGATTGCTGGCCTCATTGAAATCACTGACTATCTGTTGAAGATTATTGTTAACTATTTCATAAAATTTTATCGATACAAACTTCTCAATATCGATCAGTTGATTATAGTTTTGTATAAAGTATTTTCTGGCTCTCTTGTAAATAGAGTATTGTGAATTTCTAAATTTATTAAACATCTGAGTTATCTTTGAGTAAATCCTGTGGGGAAACACCTAAACTTTCGGCAATTTTATCCAGAGTCTGTAAAGTAATATTGCGTTCACTTCTTTCGATCGCACCAATATAAGTTCGATGCAAACCACATTTTTCCGCGAAATCTTCTTGGGAGATTCCCAATTTTTTTCTTAGCCTTTTTAAATTTGATGCAACAAGTTGATTAAGTCCAGAAAATTGCTTGGCCATCCAAGATAGCTGAAATTTTATATTTAGCTGTTTCTTTTATGGTTACTTTACCCAGATGCGACTTTTATATCTACAGACTATATATAGCAAAAACGCTCACCTGCGAATCCCTGCAACACCTGCCCATTTATTGCCTCAACGCCCACCCTCTCGCGGACGAAACCGCCCCCAGTGAAATCGCCAAAACCCTGTGCAGACTGATTTGGAAACAAGCCCTGCCCAATCAACCCTATCCCAAACCCAGCACCCCTGCTGACCTCTGCGGTGAACTAGACGAACTGAAATTCACCCTCAGCCCACCCAAACTAGCCATCCTGCTGACCAACTGCGAACATCCCACCCCAGAACTCATCGCCTTTTGCCGTAAACTGACCGACACCGTAGCCGTAGCCTTCCTCACGGACGCACCCCTAGAAGCCCCGTTAAAAGGCTTTCCGCCGAATCAATCTAATCTTTTATCTGCCATTGAAACCTGGTTAGAGGAGATTTGAGGACTGGCATTTTTTAGGTTAGAATAGGGTTAGAGGAGACTTGATAATTAATTATTGTCAGGTCGAAAGCGTAACCTATTAAGGCTGGTTACGGTTGCAATTGTCTCAAAATCACGGTCATTATGAATTAAGATCAACTAATGTGCGATCGCCAGTTGAGCAATACAACAATCAATACTACTTCTAACCGTTAATCCCTGTCGTTGTAAATCGTAATAAATTCGGGCAGCCGCGACCCAAGTATGAGGAGTGGATTCGATATAGTCTTGGTCTTGCAGATAGGTTTCTAATAACCTCCACTCACGTTCATCTCGGCAACCTTGCAACAGTTCCATTTGAGTAGATCGGCTCAACAAAATGGGTTGATCCTTAATAATTTCTGATAAAGATTGACGAACCGTACCCGTCTTGTCTCGGAAAACAGCAATCCAAACTGATGTATCAATCAAAAACATTTCGGTTTAACCGTAAGGCTTTATAGTCGTAATCTGTTGAGAATTGAATCTGTCCGCTCAAATCGAGTAAATTTCGTTTTTTGCGGTTTTTGACTAATTCGGATAAAGCAAAGTTAATTAATTCTTGTTCTGTCTGAATATTGGTTAAGCGCAATCCTTCTTTCACCAATTCTTCATTGAGTTCGATGGACTTTTTCATCGCTAGTGGTTGATTTTATGTTCAGATTTATTGTCGTACAGATTTACTTATATTAACATTTTTCTGACTCAATGTCCCCCTGATTTGGGAAATCACTTGTCCCGAGGAAGACCCCGCCGAAATGCGATCGCCACCTCAAAACCCTAAAACGCGCCCCACCTCCTCCCCCACGGTGCCATCCTCTTCGGGGGCGAATTTCCACCCCTACCAAACCCACCCCAGAAGCGATCGCCTTTTGCCAAAAACTGACCGGGGTAATCGCTGTAGCCTTCCTCACGGACGCACCCCTAGAAGCCCCGTTAAAAGGCTTTCCGCCGAATCAACCTAATCTGATATCGGCGATCGAAACCTGGTTAGAGGAGATTTAAGTAACTGGGGTTCTCCCTGAAACTTAGGATAAAATTGGAATTGACCTTAAAACCTGATTTTGGGTAACGAAGCGGACTGAACTGTTATGAATACCCTAGCTCAAGAAATTCTCAAAAACTTTGATGATTTGCCGACTACAGAACAACAGGCGATCGCAGCAGAAATACTCAAGCGCGTTATCAATTTTGACGTTCCCCCTTTGACCGATGAGGATTTAGTCCTCAATGCAGAAGAACTGTTTTTAGCCTTAGATGAGCAAGAGGCAGATCATGGGTAGTCCTAACCGGGGAGAAGTCTGGCTTGCGGATTTAGGTTACACCGCCAAGGTTAGGCCCTGTCTTGTGGTGAGTATTCCTGCCCTCATGCAGGATAGAGCATTAACAACATTGATTCCGCACACCACCAGTCCTAGAGGTTCACGTTTTGAAGTTGAGATGAAAACCCGGTTTCTCAAGCCCGGAGTTTTCGACGTACAAAACCTGATTACCATTCCTCATGCAAAACTTCTGAAAAAATTAGGTGAATTAGATCCAGAGCAGTTGTCACAAATTGAAACAATTTTACGCTTATGGTTAGGCTTAGAAAGCACGGATACTGAACCCAAAACATAGCCTCTCTCGCAGAGGAAAACCCCCCGGAACCCGCCACCCCGCCGGAAATGCGATCGCCACCTCAAAACCCTAAAACGCGCCCCACCTCCTCCCCCACCGTGCCATCCTCTTCGGGGGCGAATTTCCACCCCGACCCAACCCACCCCAGAAGCGATCGCGAAGCGTTGACCCAGGAGAATCGCCTTTTGCCAAAAACTGGGGTAACTAGCCTAGAAGCCTCGTTAAAAGGTTTTCCGCCGAATCAATCTAATCTATTATCTGCCATTGAAACTTGGTTAGAGGAGATTTGAGGATTCAAGAAACCGAGTTTCTGCCAGAGTTTCTGCTACAAATCAGAGATTTTGCTAGAAACCCGGTTTCTGAACCCCACGCCAAGTCCCAAACTTGAAATAAAATTAGAATTGACCTTAAAACCTGATTTTTGGTAATGAATACTCTAGCTGAAAAACTTCTCAAAAAGATGATTTGCCGACTACAGAACAACAGGCGATCGCCCTTGAAATAAGAATCAAATGAACCTCTCTAAACTCTTAGAACTCGCACAAGTATTTCTCAAACTCGGCATTATTGGATTTGGCGGCCCAGCGGCACATATTGCCATGATGGAAGATGAAGTAGTTCATCGACGGCAATGGTTAACCCAAGAACAATTTCTGGATCTGGTAGGTGCCACCAACTTAATTCCTGGATCAAATTCGACAGAAATGGCGATTCATGTTGGCTATATATATGCCGGTGGTTTAGGATTAATTGTCGCCGGAACTTGTTTTGTGTTCCCGGCTGTATTAATCATGGCAGTTTTGGCATAGGGATATGTCAAATTTGGCGCCTTACCCGCAGTTTATCAGTTTTTATATGGCATCAAATCGGCAGTTTTAGCGGTGATTTTTACCGCATTGTGGCGCTTGGGGAAAAAGCAGTGAAGTATCGGGAACTGTTGATCATTGCGATCGCCAATGGCGGTACGGGAGGAACTACTGTTGCCACCACCCAAACAAATTTAGGTTTAGCGACTACTGAAAATAGCGATTTCACTTACTACCCAGGTTGGATGCCTTATAATCAATCATCGCCTGTGAAAATATTTAAATATAGAAGATTAATTAATATCACTGGGTTAGTTACTAAAACATTATCGGCAACCAATAATAATCAGTAATAATATTTTAACCTTACCATCTAGTTGCTATCCACAAAATAACATCATGGCATATAGGGTATTATAATAACAAATATCAGCTTTTAGCAGTTTATAATCTTCCCAATGGAAAAATATATATTTCTGCTCTAATTTTAAGTTATGCCGTACCTTCGATTATTGCTTGGGTTCAACTTAATTTTACTTATTTTACAGCAGGTTGAACCGCTTCTTGCAGTTTGTTTAGGCGATCGCTATCATAGAAGTCTAGAAGTGCAAACAGGAGGTAAAGGGATGAAACGGATATGGGAGAATGTGGCAATTTTCAGCCTCACCACGGCTTTTATGGGGATGCCCGCAGTGGTTTTAGCCCAATCTACGCCACAAATTATTGCCCAAATTATTGCTCAAAGAAACGAGGCAGATTTTGTCAACCGAGGTTTACAACGATATCGTCAAGGAGATGTACGCGGGGCAATTGAAGATTTTAGCCAAGCCCTACAGTTGAATCCTAATTATGTGCAAGGGTATCAAGCGAGGGCTAATCTGTTGTCAGCCCAAGGAAATCAGCAAGCCGCGATCGCCGATTATAGCCAAGCGTTACGCCTCGATGCTGGTTTTGTTCCCGCTTATATTGGTCGGGCAAGTGCTCAGTCAGCCCAAGGAAATCACGAAGCGGCGATCGATGATTACAGCCGTGCTTTGAAACTGAATAATAACTATGTCCAAGCTTATATTGGTCGCAGCGCAGCTTATGCCGCATTAAAAGATTTTAATCGGGCTTTGAATGATTTAAATCAAGCTTTAGGCCGTGACCCTAGTAATGGTGCGGCTTATTATAATCGAGGCAGTGTTTTCGCATTACAGGGCGATCGCGCCAATGCGATGCGAGATTTCCAACAAGCGGCGGAAATCTTTAGGCAACAGCAAAATCCTGAACTTTATCAACGAGCAATGACTCGAATACAATTGCTACAAATGCAAAGAAATTAACGGATAATTAACCGAAGTGGAGACGCGATATTATAATCTGGCGTCTCTACAGATAATATAAAATCAAAAATTATTTGTCAATAGGTGTTAAATAAATGGTCGTTCAAATTGTTTTGTTGATTGCAGCTTTATTGGTTTCTTGGTTAGTCTTTACTTTACTGATCAATATTGTCAAAACTACGGTAAAAACGGCGATTCTGATTGCGGCGATCGTGCTGGTGTTGCAGTTATGTTTTGGCATCGGGCCACAAGTTTTGGTGGATCAGATTAAGGGATTGCCCCAAGTTGTTTGGGTTTTTATTCAAGAGCAACTGGGTAATAATCAAAGCCAGTGAAATGCAGCAATTATTATGTTTATGAGGATTTCCTGTTATTCCTGCATTAATCACTTAATGTAAAAAAATAATCCCTAGCTTAGAGGTGAAAACTATGTTACTAATCGAGATAAATGAAGCGCTAAATCAGTTAAATCACTTGGTAGCAGTGGTTAGTAAAGATGAAGAAGAAGTGGTGATGACACATGATAATCAGCCTCTGCTAAAACTGGTGCGAATCCTACCAAATAGTTTACATAATTCTCTCGGGTATTTTCAGTTTGATAATGCTAAAGGTATCGTTTTGCTACCCGTTTTTTTTATTGAGAATAACGGTGATAACTTTATGAATCCGCTAACTCACTTATTCGCTCAGGCGATCGCTGGCGAAGAAGTGTTGATAATTTTACCAGAAACTTTAGTTTTAAATAATGAATTTGCTGTAATCAAAATAGTGTCTATGTTACCCAAGGATCCTCGTCGGTCTAAAGCGGGTAGTGCCAAAGGTATGGTGACATTATCTGATGATTTTGATGAACCGATCGCAGATTTTCAGGAGTATATGTAATGAGATTTTTATTAGATACTCATACCTTTATTTGGTTTGTTATTGATAACCCAAAACTTAGTCACAGGTTAAAAAAATTAATTGAAGATGATCAAAACGAAAAGCTACTCAGTATAGCTATTATCTGGGAAATGGGGATTAAGCATAGTACCGGAAAACTGAGTTTTAATCTGCCATTTGAGATATTTATATTATGGCAAATAAGTATCAACGATTTTGAAATTTTGGATATTCAACTACGCCATAGTTTTGTGGTAGCTACTCTCCCTTTTCATCATCGTGACCCGTTCGATCGCATACTGATTGCCCAGGCAATGGTTGAGGAAATCCCTATTCTGAGTGCTGATTCTGCTTTTGATGCTTATTCTAACGATTATGGTAAAATATAAATTAATGTGCGATTCTACATAATAGTGACTGTTGACTATGTTAGGGTCTATTAGGCATTCAAAATTTATCGGATATCCACGAAATTTGATCGTGCTCCGTAACGCAACGTATTGATTATTTACATCTCACCTAGAAACAATATATAGAATAATGACTGTTGCCAGAGTTACATCAGGATTAAACTTAAAAGCAGGCGATCGCTTCTTAGTGCTTTACGGAACCAACACTAGCGACACATTCTGCAATGCACAGCTTTTGTTACAAGATATTGAGCAAGTTATCCATCAATATCTTAAAAGCCAAAATTATCAGCGTATCCTATTTTATTCTGGGGTAAAAAAGCTTTATTTTCTCGATGCGGAATCCCGCGATCGCACTCGCATCCCATCTTCCCCCAATCAAAAATCTACCCCTACCGAAAACCCAGAAAAAACCATGCAAGTCACCCCAGGACCCCTGGGCAAAAAACGCCGTCTTTTAGGCAAAAAAAATGAAGGTAGGGGCGTTGCATTTGGGCAAACCATCTCTGATTCAAAACCAATAATTGACGCCCCGAATGCAACGCCGCCCTCCCCAGGAAATACCGTAACCCATAACTCCCCCCTTTTTAAGGGGAGTACGGGGGGAGCATCACGCCTCCAAGATACCCAAATTATCTCCTATTTGGAAAGCGTTATTCAAGACACAAAACAACCTTCAGCGATTATCTTTTCTAATGCGGAAGACTTAGCCCACTTTGACAACCGTCGCGAACTATTTGGTCGCTTCGTTGAATGGTCTCGTTTACCCCCCAATAATCGCAATATTTGTATCTTAATTTTTCATCACGAAACCCGCAGCAAATTACAGTATTTTTGTCAACAAATAGGCTTGACATTTTTGGCAAATTATGCTGAAAATAGAAACCAAACCGGCAGCCAGGTATTTAATATTGTCCGGTTGGCTGCCCCCAATGCCACCGAAATTCGGGCATTACAAGATTATTTTCGCCTCAAATACCGCAAGGCAGTTAACTGGGGCGATCGCGCCCAATTACCTATTTGGATTGCGGCGGAAAATCGCCCGTTAAATTATTGGTACGATCGCTTCTCGGACTGTGAAGAAATTTCCCTAGAAACTGCTAAAAAACACCATTGGTTAAGTGCGGATGTGAGCGATCGCCCTGCCTTAGAACGGTTAGAAGCAATGGTGGGTTTGCCTGGAGTTAAATCAGCCATTCAACGCAGAATGCGATCGCTACAAATTCAGCAACAACGCCGCCAACAAGGGCAAATCTCCGAACCCTTACGCTTGCATCTAATTTTTAAAGGTAATCCCGGAACGGGGAAAACCACCGTTGCCCGATTAATTGGGGAAATTTATCGCGATTTAGGATTATTACAACGGGGTCATGTGATAGAAATTGGGGGACGAGATTTAGTCGCAGGATATGTGGGACAAACCAATATTCAAACCAATGAAATCATCGATCGCGCAATGGATGGAGTATTATTTATTGATGAAGCTTATGCCCTCTCCCAAGGGGGAAACAATGACTTTGGGCAAGAAGCCATTGATACCCTGGTCAAACGCATGGAAGATGACCGCGATCGCCTTGCGGTAATTGTAGCGGGATATCCGCAAGAAATGGATGAATTTTTGAACTCTAATCCTGGTTTAAGGCGACGGTTAGCCACAGAAATTATCTTTGAAGATTACACCCCCCAGGAGTTGTTAGAAATTTTCCGCCAACGGGTCAACCGGGTGCAAGTTTCTCTCGCTTCAGAGTTAGAAAATGCTCTGAATAATCTATTTACCCAACTTTACCTTGATCGCGATCGCAGTTTTGGCAATGCGGGCTTAGTAGAAAATCTCTTTCATCAAATAGATGAACGGCGGTCTGTCCGAGTCATCAGCCAAAACCTTGACCCCTTAACTGAACCATTTAAACCCATAGATTTACCGGAAAATTATCAACAAATCGCCAGCCAAGGACAAAAAAATCAAGATAGCATTGAGGAATTATTACAAGAACTTGACCGACTCACCGGATTATACTCTGTTAAAGCAGTAATTCGGGAAATTGTCGAAACCGAATTAGCCAATCAAAGGCTAAGAGAAGCAGGTTTAACCGTTGATGATGAACCGGAAACTAGACACTTATTATTTACCGGCAATCCGGGGACGGGAAAAACTACCGTTGCCCGATTATTGGGGCGAATTTTTAAAGCTTTGGGCATCTTACGCAAAGGACAATTTGTGGAAGTCACTCGCGCTGATTTAGTCGCAGGTTATGTGGGACAAACTGCCCAAAAAACCACAGAGGCGATCGCAAAAGCTTTAGATGGAGTGTTATTTATTGATGAAGCTTATGCCCTTTCTCGCTGTGATTCTGGCAATGATTTTGGTCGAGAAGCCATTGATACTTTAGTACCAATGATGGAAAATCAGCGCGATCGCCTCGTCGTCATTCTCGCAGGATACTCTCGCGAAATGGCGCAATTTTTAAAAGCCAATTCTGGTCTAGAATCTCGTTTGGCTGATCAAATCAAATTCCCTGATTATAATGGCGAAGAACTGCATCAAATCTTTCTCGGTTTCTGCGAAAATGCCCAGCGCATTTGTCCCCCAGAAGTCTCCCAAGCCCTGCAAAAAATATTTATGGAAATGTATCAAAATCGAGGCCATAATTTTGGCAATGGTCGAGATGTCCGCAACTTCTATGAAAAAATGGTAAAACGGCAAAAAAGCCGAATGTTGCGAGAACATCTCACCGGCGAAGCTATGATGACTTTTGGCTTAGAAGATATTCCAGTTGGTAGGGTGCGTTAACGCAGCGAAGCGGAGTGTAACGAACCAAAGCCCAGAGACAATTTATACAATTTAACAACTATTTTATAAAATAGCAATGCTGCAAGGACACGGCAATGCCGTGTCCCTACGGTGGCTTTGTATAATTTTTTTAAAATTTTACAAAAAACCGAAAAAATTTGTAATTTTGTAATTATATTTTAATCAAAAAATTAAATAAAAATACTATTGTATTTACCCGAAACAGATTCAATATATTATAAAATATATCAAAGACAATTTTCGATTTAATATTTATGAATAATTCTCTGGCAACGGCGGAATATGATAGTCCTTGGAAAGAAGCGTTGGACTTATACTTTGAACAATTCATTGCCTTCTTTTTTCCTCAAGCTTACGCAGACATTGATTGGGACAAAGGCTATGAATTTCTGGACAAAGAATTTCAACAAATAGTCCGTGATGCGGAACTAGGAAAACGTCTGGCAGATCAACTGGTAAAAGTTTGGCTGCGAGACGGCAAAGAAACCTTAATCTTGGTGCATATTGAAATCCAAAGTCAATATGAATCCGACTTTGCCGAAAGAATGTTCGTCTACAATTACCGGATTTTTGACCGCTATCGGCTGCCGGTTGCTACCTTAGTCATCTTAGCAGACGAGCGCCCTTCTTGGCGACCCAATAACTATCAGTATAAAATTTGGGATAGTCAAATGGGCTTACAGTTTCCGGTAGTGAAATTGTTAGATTATGAATCGCAGTGGTCAATGCTAGAGTCGAGTACCAATCCCTTTGCGGTGATGGTGATGGCACATTTAAAAACTCAAGCGACTCACCGAAATCCAGAAGGGCGTTTACAATGGAAACTGACGGTAGCAAAAAGCCTTTATCAAAGAGGTTATAGCCGTCAAGATATCCTAGAACTATTTCGCCTAATTAACTGGATGATGACTAAAGAAACCGGGTTTTTTAATAGATGCTCATGCCGAAACAGACTAGCTGGATAAAAACCCGGTTTCTGTGGAGCAATCTTTCACCTTAGAAATGACAAATTATGAGGAGGATACGAAAATGCCTTACATTACTCCCCTGGAACGCTTTGCGATCGCAAAAGGACGCCAAGAAGGATTGGCCGAAGGACGGCAAGAAGGAATTCTAGAAAAGGGTCGAGAATCTGTAATAGAAATTCTGGAAACTCGATTTGATTCGGTGCCAGAGTCTTTGGTAGAGACGATTAATCAAATCAACAATGAGGGAGTGCTAAAAATTCTGCATAAGCGGGCAATTACGATCGCCTCTTTAGGAGAATTTCAAGAGTTTATGCATCAGCAGCTATCTGAATTAGCCGCAGAAAATCCTGAACAAACTGATTAATCGTGTCCTACAAACCCGGTAACTCCTACCAAACCGGGTTTCTTTTTTTATATCGGAGAAATATAGATAATCTTATGACATAAATTGAAAAAAAATCGCCGTAAAGCTAAAATAAAATGTAATCACGAATTAACCTATATCGCTGAAACTAATGGCAATTAACCAGACTTGTCGCTACCGAATCATTGACCTATTTTCCGGGGCAGGAGGCTTTACCCTGGGGTTCACTCACAACCCTAATTTAAGGGATAAGTTTCAACCTGTTTGGGCAAATGACAATAATAAAAGTGCCGTTGCTACCTATAACGCTAACTTTGGCAACCATTGTGTCTTAGGTGATATCGTTGATATCTTGAATCATTCAAAAATGCAGATTCCCAAAGCCGATGTAGTGATCGGTGGCTCTCCTTGCCAAGGATTTAGCTTGCTCAATAAAAAGCGCAAAACTGACGAAAGAAAAGAACTATGGCGACCATTTATGGAAGTGGTCGAGCGGGCAAATGCTGACACATTTGTCATGGAAAATGTGCCGGAATTATTGGGTTCTTGGGAACACGAACAAATAATGCGTGAGGCAAATGATAGGGGATTTAAACTTGCTTGGCAAAAATTATGTGCCGCAGATTTTGGAGTGCCGCAGTTGCGATATAGAGCTTTTATTATTGGTTGTCGTTTTACAGATCCAGCGCATTTTTTTCCGCCACTAAAAACTCACTATAATCCAGCAGAAAGAGTTTTATTTTCCCTGTTTGATTGCGATAATGGCTATGTGAGTAAACCGAAATATTGGCAAACGGTCAGGGATGCGATCGCTGATTTACCTGCCCCAGAAAGCACAGAAATTAACAAATTTCCCCCACCATTAAATTTGCACTTTGGCCGAAACCCAACTCCCTTGAGTTTAGCCCGTTACCAAGCCATTCCTAAAGAAGGAATGAACCGCTTTGACTTACAACGTCTTGCCCCAGAATTAACCCCAGAATGTTGGTTGAGAAAAAAATCCGGTGGGACTGATTTATTTGGTCGTTTGTGGTGGGATAAACCGAGCGTCACTATCAGAACTGAATTCTTTAAACCTGAAAAAGGACGTTACTTACATCCAGAACAACATCGACCGATCACCCATCGTGAAGCAGCGAGATTACAATCATTTCCAGACCACTTTGTATTTTGCGGTAGCAAAATAGAAATTGCCAAACAAATTGGCAATGCAGTCCCGCCTTTATTAGCGGCAAAAATTGCCGATTGTGTGTATAGTTTATTGGTGGGGATAAATGCTCCGTTAGAAAATAATCGTTTTCCAGAGGAGTTGAAGGTGATATGAGTGCTTATTTTTCTGAAGCAAGAAAAAAATTTCATAACGATGTCCTTAGAAATATTGTGCGTTTGCGGAATTCAAATGTTCCTAGCTTTGCCGATAAACATAGCAAAATTAGCTGTGAAATTGCTCAATAAATGATGACACAAATATTGGGTTCGTGTGACATCAGTGTAGAAGATGTATCTGGACAAACATCTGGGAAATTATTTGAGGATCTAGTGCTTGAATTCGTTAAAGATTGTTTTTCTCATATCAATCATCTCAGACCAGGAAATTGGCAAATAGAGACAGTAGGCAAACGCCAAAAATTATTTATTTCCCAGTTTGAACAATATGCCCATTTACTGATTTTGGATCGGGCGGATCGCTCTAATCCAGAAATTGCGGCGGCGTTGGGAAGCGATTACATGATTACACCAGATATTGTCCTGTTTCGCCTGCCAGAAGCTGATAATTTTATCAATAAAAATTGCAACTTATTAGACGATGAATCGGTGACTTATGCCAGTTTGCGGGAGAAAAATAATCAAAGTCCTCTTCTCCATGCCAGTATTTCCTGCAAATGGACAATTCGCAGCGATCGCAGCCAAAATTCCCGCACAGAAGCACTGAACTTAATCAGAAATAGAAAGGGGCGATCGCTTCATATTGTCGTCGTGACCGCCGAACCTTTGCCCAGTCGAATTGCTTCAATTGCCCTGGGGACTGGAGATATCGACTGTGTTTACCATTTTGGCCTTTATGAGTTAATGGCGGCGGTGGATCGTGGTAACTGGGAAGATGCGGCAGAGATGCTCAAAATTTTGGTAAATGGTAACAGATTAAGGGACATTAGCGATTTACCTTTAGATTTAGCAATTTAGCGCGATCGCCTAAGAAAAAAACCCCGGTTTCTTAAAGAAACCGGGTTTCTGTAATTCCTTCAAAAAACCGGGGTTTTATCTACCTCGAAAACCCGTCTTAAACCAATCTTTAAATATTCCTCCTGAGACTCGATACTAATCGAACAGCGTCCTAAACGCTTCCCTACAGCGGCAGTGGTAAAAGTCCCGGCAAAAGGATCGAGAATCAAATCCCCTTCATTGCTGCTGGCTAAAATAATTCTTTCTAGTAAAGATTCTGGCTTTTGGGATGGGTGATTTTCATATTCCGCCATGCGATAGCGGACGCGAGGAAAATTCCACACATTGCCCGGAACTTTTTCGCTATTATAAGGAGTGGGAATCGCTTTTCTATAGTCAATTAACTTGCGTTTTGCCCCGGTTTTTGCTTCTACCTTAATCGCATCCCCATTAAAAACATAGTCCTGCTTATTTTTCACGCAATGCAGGATGGGTTCATACATAGAACCAAAATATTTTTTGGCCTGAACTCCCGAACTATCATAATGCCAAACGATGCGACTGAGAATGGTTAATTTTTTTCTCAAATAAAGGTCAAAATAGGGCATGGCTTGGGTACTTGCCATTAAATATAAAGTGCCGTTCGGCTTTAACACCCGAATGGATTCATCAAGCCACTGATAAGCCCATTCTAAATAATCTGCTTCCGATGCCCATTTATCAGTAAAATTAGCAAATTGTTTGCCGATATTATAAGGAGGATCGATAAAAATTAGGTCAATAGATTCTGAGGTAATTTCTTGTGCTAATATCTGGGTAGCCTCACCATGATATATGATCTGCCCGCTGGATTCATATCGCTGAAACATGATTGTAATCTGAAGCAATTTATAACCGATTACCAGATAAAATATTCAGAAACCCGGTTTATTAAAGAAACCGGGTTTTTTGAAGTTTCTTGAAGAAATCGGGTTTCTGGGTGTTTTCTGCGGAATTAGCGCAACCCAACCCAGGTAAAGAAATCCTGGTGAGTGAAGAATTCTAAGACCAATAGTGCGACAAACCCAATCATGGCAAATCGGCCATTGATGCGTTCGGCATAGAGATTCCAACCAAAGGCAGGATCTGGTTCGATCGCCGACTCTTCAGTTTCGATCGCTGGTTTAGAGGGTTTTTCTGAACTCATAATGTTTCCTAATGTTTCCTAATGCGTCCTAAACTTTTGGATCGGATTTTGATTCTAATTCTTGGACTGATGAAATCAGCGATCGCACTTCTTCGGTGCCTGCGGACGGTTCAAAAGTCAAGGGAAACTTCCGGTTTGTCACCATGCGTAACCCCACGGGTCCCAGACTCAGTAAACCTTTCACATCCCGGAAATAGTTACCAATCACCATCACCGCAAACTTCCGTTCATCCACCCAACCCCCTTGCTTCACCAGTTCTAACAACACTTTGCGGTGACGCACGGGCCGACTGGCGCTGGCATCCTTGCGAGCCAGAATTTCCCCTTTAATTTTGCTAATTTGATCCAGGGGAGACACTTCCATTGGACAAGCAGAATTGCAATTAAAGCAACGGGTGCAAGCCCAAATCCCGCTTTCTAAATTATCATAAGTTTCTAAGCGCTCTTCGGTCTTGGCATCCCGGTTATCCGCCACCATTCGGTAAGCTTTCGCCAAAGCATGGGGCCCAACAAAATTGGGATTCACCTCTCTGGCATTGCAGTCAGAATAACAAGCACCACAAAGAATACAGTTACCCATATCATTGAGGCGATCGCGTTCTTCGGGAGTTTGGAGGAACTCCCGTTCTGGCACCAGACGCGCCTTCGTACTCACATAAGGCTCCACCGCTTCGAGATTATTCCAGAAACTGGTCATATCCACCACCAGATCCTTAATCACGGGCATATTGCCCATTGGTGTGATCGTAATTTCTGGAATACTGGGGGAACTCACAGATGTTCCATTTTCCCTGGCACTTTGCTCGGCAATGGCAATATTTTGCAGTCTTTCCAGTTCAGCGCCAATATTTTCTTTACAAGCAAGGGCAGGACGACCATTAATCCTCATGCCACAACTGCCGCAAATCGTATTGCGACAATTCTTTCGGAACGCCAGGGTGCCATCTTGCTCCCATTTGATCCGATTAAGACAGTCGAGAATGGTATTGCCCGGTTGCACGTCGAGAGTGTAACTCTGAACTCTGGGGGCGGAGTTTTGATTTTGCCGAATGACCTTAAACAGGACTAGCATGGCTTTCTATGTATTGAAATCAATGGATCGGGCGAAACCTCAACCAGTCTATTTTTTCCTTCGCCGAGGGGCGCAATCTCGATTCCCTTTCAGAAGCCGCTTCTTAGAATCGCGCCACCTCACGAATTCCTGGAAAAGATCTAGCCTTCACCACTTCTTAGTGTAAAACCGATTTCCGTCCAAAACAAAAAATCATCAGCCGCCGCCCATAAATCGGCGAAGGTAAACAAATTTAAAATTAAAATATAGTCAAATATAGCGGTTGCTTCATCAGAATCCCTGTCATACAATAGGAATTTGAGTCGCGGACTTCAGTTCAAAAATTTTTTGGGGTTCCCAGCGACTAGCAATCGCCCTTCACCGGATCAGCGGATATTTTATGGATAATGACCGAGCGATCGCCCGTTTGCCAAAAGTTCAGATATGGCGGCGAGGGGCTGCCTTATTCATTGACTACTGGGCGGTGTCCCTAGTCAGTTCCCTCGCCACCTCCAGCAGTGAACCGGGAGTCGGTATTGATGAAGCCTTATTATTTTTGCTCCTCTGGCTAGGAATGCGAATCATTCTAGTCACCATGAATCAAGGCCAAAGCTTAGGTCGCTGGGCTTTGGACATGAAAGTAGTCGATACTCGTTTTGGCCGAGTCCCAGAACTGGTGGACTTATTTAAACGAGAAGGCTTAATGGGCATCGAAGTGCTTCTAGTCTATATCGGTTTAGAATACATTCGCCCCGGATCCGGAATTGGATTATTCCTCTTATTACCCCTAGCGATCGACTGTAGCCTAGTCAACACCGATCCCTTTGCCAAGCAAGCATTCCACGATCGCATTGCCGGGACTTTCGTCTGCGCCACTCGTCGTGGTTACTCCTTGGATCTGAAAGTAAAACGATGGTATCGCCTAGGTCAAAGGTGGCTAGAACAAATTTCCCAGAGTCGCTCAAATCGCAACGACTAACTGGCAAAAAAATATCGGTTAACTTTGTCGGCAAAGATGCCAAGATCCCGCCCTGGGGATCGATATCCCAAAATTCTCTGGGAGCAGAGGCGAAGCATTCGCGTAGACAAATGCAAGGTTTGTAGTGGAGATAGATCCGCGAATGCTTCGCCCCTACGGGTATCTTGATATAATCGCAATGCTCCCAATGCCATGAATCTGCAAAGAAAGCTAATTGTTTCTATTACTGGCACCCCAGTCTAACTCAGTTAAAGTAATCTCAATCAATTAAACTAAGGCCGATTACTGGGTCTTCCTGGAATTGTGATGCCTTCCACCGCATCCCGGAACACTTGCACATCCGCACTAAAGTCGATCGGTAAAACTGCCACCACGTTTTCATGGGGACGGGGAATAATCACCCAACTTTCCAAGGCGGAACCAAAAGTATTTTCTGCGGCGGCAATTCCCGCATCCATAGCCGTTTTCACTTCGGAGACATCTCCTCGGATCACCACCATAAAACGAGCGGAACCGCAACGCAGATAACCGACCAGGGTTACACGCCCTGCTTTTACCATTGCGTCGGCTGCCGCTAAAACACCGGGAAACCCTTTCGTTTCAAGGGAGCCAACTGCTTGTTGTGGGGACATTTTTAAATCTCCTGACTCAATGAACTTGTTGCCAACGAATAATTGTACGAACTAATCGCTGCTTTTTTTATCAAAACATGAAGTAGCAATCGCACGGATAAAAATTTTCTAGGAAATCACCGATGAGGATGATGAGGATGATGAGGACGATCGCGATCGTAATTTTGCCCCATCATCGGAATGGTTCACTCTTAGGCGTATAGTCAATCGGCAAAACCGACACGATATTTTCTGGGGGATTGGGAACAATATAATGAGTCAGTACCTTGTCAGGACCAACCTTATTCCCGGCTTCAATTCCAGCGTCCATCGCCACCTTCACTTCGGAAACAGGGCCGCGAATTGCCACCAGAAACTGGGCTTTTTCCGCTAGGCCATAATACACTAAGGTGACTCGCCCGGCTTTAACCATCGCATCGGCGGCGGCCAAAACAGGGGGAAACCCATCGGTTTGAATCACTCCAACGGCAATTGGCATCCAGTAGCCTCCTAATATTCATGCAATATATTCATGCAATCCGCCAAGTTAATTGTACGAGGCAATGTGAATTTTCCAGATCAAGCTGAGAAAAAATCTTATATTTATTGGTTGTTGGTTATTGGTTAGGGGAACGGGCAACGGGAAGGGTACGGGCCCCACCAATGACCAATAAGATTAAAAGGGCTCAACCATGACGGATTGAACCCTTTTGAATATTAATTGACAATCAGTAATTTTCTTGTTTTAAAGATTTGATCAATTGAAGTATTTAGTTGCGACGAGAGAAATTGTCTTTGCGGCGACCACCGCCACCACCGCCACGACTACCGCCATAAGATCCTCCGGTTTCAGGAGGTTTGGCTTTGTTCACTTTCATCTGACGACCCATCCACTCGGCGCCATCGAGGGCATCGATCGCGGCTGCTTCTTGGGCGTCTGACTCCATTTCTACGAAGCCAAAACCGCGCATACGTCGGGTTTCACGGTCTGTGGGCAGGTGAACTCGTGTCACCTTTCCATATTCGGCAAATACGGCAGTTAAATCCTCTGAGGTTACTTTGTAGGATAAGTTGCCGACATAAATTGACATCTGTTATCTCCAAAAATCAAGGTTTTGTAGATGGAGATTTCGGAGATCAGCCTGTTGAGACGATTAGCGAAAAGCTTGTCACTGAAAACAAAATCTGGCACCGAAATCGATAAACCACCGATGATTATAGCATAATTGTGGATACACCAAACACAATGTAAAAGAGATTTAACAAAAGTTAACGGATGCCTGGAGCGGGCGATCGCCTTTGAGTTCGACCCTAAACAAACAAAAGGTGATGGTTTGACCATCCAAAATCTGTGTTTTCTAAGTAACTGGTTTAAATATCAATGTTGTCAATGTTATCAATGCTATCTATCTGAGGTGCGATCGGTAATTGCGGGAGGGTTGATTTGAGTTAAATCGGTTTTTGACATATCTAAAGTCGGGAAAATTTCTGGCAGTCAGGTGATAACTATCAACGATTAGATGGCACTGAGGAGCAATTCTCAAACACTGTTTTCACCGATGAATCAAGTAGAATCTTTTGAGTGTAATCCATAGACTTCGCGATCGCAGTTTTCCGCAGATTTGTAAGTCCCAAACCGACTCACGCCATAGAAGCGATAAAAAATTATGCAGGACAAGAATATGCAGGACAAGTCGCAACTAAATATCAGATCGGTCATCTAAGCGATCAAGTCACGACTAATTGGTCTATACTTTGAAGAAAAAATGATCGGAGAGTGGGAGAACCCTGGATTTCAGGGAGATTTCCATTTTCGCTGGTGACACTTTCCGCTGGTTATACTGGCAACCGATCGATCAACCATAAACCAGATTTCGCCCATGATTTCAGTTGAGCATCTGAGTAAAACTTATGGATCGACCACCGCAATTCAGGATGTCTCCTTTGCGGTGGAACCAGGAGAAATTCTGGGGTTTCTCGGCCCCAATGGGGCGGGGAAAACGACAACTATGCGAATTTTAACGGGCTATTTGCCAGCAACTACGGGAACGGCCAGAATTGCCGGTTATGACGTGCATGAGAATTCAATGGCCGTGCGGCAAAAAATCGGTTATTTGCCGGAAATACCGCCGTTATATCCAGAGATGACCGTGGAGGGATATTTGAATTTTGTGGCGCGGTTAAAGCGGGTTTCCGCTGGCGATCGCCCCACCCAGGTGAACCAGGCGATCGCCCGCTGTGGCTTAGAGGAAAAGCGCCAAGTCACGATTCGTAAACTTTCCAAAGGTTTTCGTCAACGGGTCGGTATTGCTCAAGCGATCGTCCACAACCCACCTGTGATTATCCTGGATGAACCCACCGTCGGACTCGATCCCCGACAAATTATCGAAGTCCGCAACTTGATTAAAAGCCTTGCGGGAGATCACACGATTATTTTATCCACCCATATTTTGCCAGAGGTCAGCATGACCTGCTCCCAAGTGGCGATTATTAATCGCGGGATTGTGGTGGCCAGTGATTCTCTGGAAAATCTGATGGAGCAAACCCAGGCGAAATCCGCATATGAAGTGGAATTAGAAGCCAAAAATCCCCAGCTAATTAAACAGGTAATTCAAGATGTCTCTGGGGTCACGGCGGTGGAGTTGCTGTCTAATGAACATATGCCAGCCAATCGCTATCGCTGGCGCGTGACGACGGCACCAGACGTGGAAATCGCCCCAGAAATTGCCAACATTTTGTCTTTGGTGGAGGTGAAATTGTATGAAATGCGACGTCTGGGCACCAGTTTAGAAGATGTATTTTTACGCTTGACCTCAGCAGATATGCCTGCCAATAATGTCCAGGATGAAAAAGTTTCCGTTTTACCCTCTTCTCAAGAGTGGTGGGATGAACCGATCGCGGAGAACCCAGTCACTCCGATAGATTTCTCTCAGGTGAATTCACAGGCAGTTGAGGAAAAATATCCCCCGTTGCCTTCTTCTCTGGGATGGTGGGATGATGCGCCGGTAGAAACAGAATCTTCTCCGAAAAAAAGACCAAATCCTCTGGCGTTTTTGTGGAACTGGTTTAAAAAAGGCGATCGCCAACCAGTTGATAAACAACCTGTGGCAAAAGGGAAACAACTACCGGAGAAAAAATCTCAGAAAACGTCTCATAAAAATTCCCCCAAAACTCAGATTCAGTCAGAAAAATCTGAGGCGAACGCCCCGGAAAAACCAGAGATATCCGCTGAGTCAGAATCATATGTCAAGGATCAAATTTTAACCCCCATAACCGAAAAAACAGAGGAAAAATTAGAGACACAAACCATCAGCGAAACTAGCGAAACTGCGGATAAAAAGTTAGAAATAATCGGGAAAAAATCCGATAAAAAATTACCAAAAATTCGCGAATATTTTGAGGAAAATAAAGTAGAACAAAGCAGCGAAAACTCTGATACTAAGTTAGAGACAAGCAGCGAAAACTCTGATACTAAGTTAGAGACAAGCAGCGAAAACTCTGATACTAAGTTAGAAGTTATTACCGAAATAACCGCTGAAAGTTCGGAAAATATTGCGGCAACATCAGAAATATCCGAAACATCGAAAACAGCGGAAACATCGAAAACAGCGGAAACATCCGAAACAGCGGAAACATCAGAGAGTAATTTGGTCGAACGACCCAAGGAATTAGGAGAAGAATAGATGCGGATTTTTATTGGCAGTCTTGGGGCAATTTATCGCCGCGAGTTACAGAGCTATTTTGTCTCTCCTTTAGCGTATGCGATCGCTGGAGTCTTTTGGTTATTAACTGGGCTATTATTTTGGTTAATCCTTTTCGGCCCCACGGGAGCGATCGCCCAAGCCGCACAGATTGATGCTTGTGGGGCTCAATGTCGCGAACAATACGCCCAAATGGGGCTATCGGTTCCCAATTCTATCGATGTCCCTTATGAATTTCTGCAAATTTTTTTGCAGGTTATTTCATCCCTTTCGTTATTTATTTTACCCATTCTTTCAATGGGGCTTTATGCCGAAGAACGCAAGCGCGGCACCTTAGAACTGTTAGCCACTTCACCGATTACTAACTGGGGAGTTGCCCTGGGAAAACTCCTCGGAGTTTTTACCTTTTATACCGTCATGGTGGCACCGCTATTATTGTGCGAAATCATCGCTTTTAATGCCGCACAGCCGCCAATAGCTCCAGCCGTGCCGATCTTAGCTCATTTTGCCTTACTTCTGCTCGCTGCCAGTATTCTTTCTTTGGGAATGTTTATCTCTTGCTTGAGTGAGAGTACAATTTTTGCCGCCATTCTCACCTTTGCTTTAGTCCTATTATTGGCTTCCCTGGAATCTCTGGGAAATTGGTTAACTACTTTAGATTTATCTATTTTATCGAGAGTAGGAGAAGTCCTCGCTTATTTATCGGTGCAAAAACATTACGCCAATCTGATTCGAGGGGTCTGGGACACCAGTAGTGTAATGATGTTAGTGAGTTATATTATTTTAGGAGTATTTCTCACTGCTCAATATATTGAAGCCCTGAGATTTGGCCGTTCTTAATCATTCGCTACCGTGGGAGAAAATCTGTAAACATTATGAAGGGTAAAACCTTGGCAAAATATTTGAAATATACATTATTATTTGCTGCCCCGTGCTTGATGATTATTGGTCTATCTTCTGGGTATGTTTTACTCGATTGGGGACCAATTCCAGTTGGCTTTATTATTGCGGGGATTGTTTGTTTTTTGTTATGGCTAATCTTTCAGGATAAGTCGGGAGAGGGATTTTGGGGAAAACGCTCTACGGAGGCGGGTGCCAATGCTTTTATTTCCACGATCGCGATTTTAATTATCTTGGGATTAATTAACTTTTTTGGGCTGCGGTATTCTTATCAGATTGACTTAACGGAAAATCGACAGTTTAGTCTAGCGCCAAAAACCGAACAAGTTGTCCAAAATTTGCCTTCACAGGTAAAGGTTTTGGTGTTTACGCAAACACCGGATGCCCAAACCAGAGAATTATTAGGCAAATATAGCCGAATTTCTAATGATAAGTTATTGGTTGAGTTTGTCAATCCTTATGAACAACCCACTTTAGCAAATAAGTTTGAAGTCAGAAATGTCGGCGATGTTTATGTGGCTTCCAGTGATGGAGAATTGCGGGAGTTTGTCCAGTCGGTGAATCAACGAACTCCACTGGTGGAAGAACAGCTAACCAATGGTTTGCTTAGGTTAACAGGCGATCGCCGCAAAGTTTATTTTCTCCAAGGTCATGGGGAACGGTCTTTAGACCCTAGGGGGGGCAGTATTTCTCAGGCGATTAATAGCTTACAAGCCCAAAATATTGCCAATGCACCAATTAATTTAATCGAAAGCAAAACTGTACCCGAAGATGCCACTTTACTGGCAATCATCGGGCCAAAACGCGCCCTGGCTCCCGGAGAAGTCCAGGAGATTAAAGCCTATCTCAATCGCGGTGGTCATCTGTTACTCGCGATCGATCCAAAAACCGATCCTGGACTCAATTCTCTATTAGAAGAATGGGGAGTGATCCTAGACCAAGCATTGGCGATCGATGACACGGGAAATGGTCAGGCTTTTGGCTTAAGGCAAGCGGCTCCTTTAATTACCAATTATGGCAACCATCCGATTACTAGAGACTTTGGCAATGGTTTTTCTTTTTACCCTTTAGCTCGACCGATTCAATTTAAAGAAATCGAAGGCATTGAAGCCACCCCATTTCTGATTACTAATCAACCAAGTTGGGCGGAAAGTGAACCGGATAACCCGAATTTATCCTTCGATCCCCAGAAAGATCGTCCAGGACCACTCTATTTAGGGGTAGCTTTGGTTAGAGGCGATTCGCAGCAGCGATCCGCTTCGCGGAATCGCACCATTGCCACGGCAACTCCCGAAACCGCAACTCCCGAAACGGAAACCGCAACTCCCGAAACGGAAACGGAAACCGAAACTCCTGCGGAAACGGAAACCGCAACTCCCGAAACGGAAACGGAAACCGAAACTCCTGCGGAAACCGAAACCGAAACTCCTGCGGAAACCGCAACTCCCGAAACGGAAACGGAAACTGCCGAAACTCCTGCGGAAACGGAAACTACCGAAACCGAAACGGAAACTCCTGCGGAAACAGAAACTCAGCCAACCAATCAACAACCAAATACTACCAATCAAACCCTACCCGAAGCCAGAATGGTTGTATTGGGAAATTCCGAATTTATGATCAATGGCTTATTTGAATTGCAGTTAAATGGAGATGTGTTTCTCAATTCGGTAAACTGGTTAACTGGACAACAAGAAGAATTACTTTCCATTCGTCCCCAAACCATTACCAACCGACGGATTGTAATGGCGCCCATTGAACGGCGATTTGTCGAGTTAAGCTTAATTCTCTTGCCGATCTTTGGATTTGGTGCAGCTTTCAGTTTATGGCTGCAACGTCGTTGATATTGTTGATATCGTTGATATTGTTTTGTTTTGCTAGTGGGCGATCGCCCACTAGCAAAATTTTTTATAAAATATAGTCATTTTAAATGTGCGATTCGTTAGAGCGAAAAGTGGAGAATAATATTCAAAACGTGCGCGGGGTCTTTCTTTCAGCGGTCTGAAAGAAGGATAACTCTTGAGATGTGTGGGACAGTCCCACAGACAAAGACTTCTGTGGAGCAATCCACTTTTGTCATCGACATCGACATCAGCCCCACGGAGCGGAATACCTATCAATCTTGTGAAGCGAGCTCTCCCGAAGCCGATAAGACCTAAGCAGATGGTCAAAAAAGTCGGCATCTGAGTCAATTGCTCATGGATAGCGTTATGGGAACCATCGTCTTGAACCCTCCTAATAACTAAGTGGCGAAACTGCTTGACACGCCACGCACAAAAAGTGACTGGAGAAATCCTAGGAATTCACTAGGAAAAAGATGGAGAAATATTTGATTCATCCGTTACGAAGTCCCAAAAGTATCCGGATAGATGGACAGCCTAAAAGCAAAATAACCTTCTCTTGGGGACGAAGTAACCCCACGTTGGCTCTCCAGCAATGGAGTATTGTAAAGTTTTAATAAAAATATAGTCAGATATAGTCATGTATGGTAATATATAGACATGAAACTATCAGACTATGCCAAAAAATCAGGAATCAGTTATCGAACTGCCTGGAGGTGGTGGAAACAAGGAAATTTGATAGGTCATCAATTGCCGTCTGGTACGATTATTATAACTTCGGAGGCGATTTCGGACAACTTGAAACCTGACTTGATAGCTTGTATTTATGCCAGAGTCTCCAGTGGCCAAAACAAAGATAATCTAGATCGACAAGCGGAGCGGTTAAAAGATTATGCAATTGCCAGAGGCTACAAAATTTATAAAATTGTCAAAGAGATTGAAAGTGGTTTAAATTACAATCGAAAACAATTGGCAAAAATCTTGACCAAAACTACAATATTTTGATTGTAGAACATAAAGATAGTCTAGCTAGTTTTGGAACTAATTATATAGAGATTCTCCTAAAAGAATTAGATAAAAAAGTTGAGATTGTTAATCAAAGGGAGGATAAACAAGATGAATTGATGGAAGACTTAATCGCCATTATTACTTCCTTTTGTTCAAGAATTTATGGATTAACAAGGTCGAAACGAAAAACCGAAAAGATTATAGCCGAGTTAAAATCAAACGGACAATAATGTTACTAGCGGAAAGACATATTATCAAAAAAGGACATCGTTTTTGGCCTGAGTGAGATAGATCCCTTGTCTTAGCAGTCTAAAAATCTTTACAACTCAGCTAACTATCTAATTCGTCAAAACTTTATTTATGGTCATGGGTATCTAAATTATAATCTTATGGCTTCTCTGATGAAAGAAACAGAGCAATACAAAGCCTTACCCGCGAATCGCAGCAAGTTTTAAAAGGATTAGAGCGAAACAGGAAATTTTTTTTCGCGGCGAATTCTGAGTTGAAAAAGCATCCCGATAAATTTTTAGGGAGGCCGAAAGTCCCTGGATATAAAGATCCGAAAAAAGGAAGAAATCCCTTGGTTTACACGATTCAAGCCATAAGCAAAGTAGCTTGTAGAAAAGGATTAGTCAAGCTATCAGAAACTAGGATTTCGTTGACAAGTCAGGTGGCTAACCGGATAGCAGAAGTGAGAATCGTTCCGAAATGTGATTGTTATGTAATCGAGGTGATTTATGAAGAAGCGGTGCGACCCCGCGCCGTCTCACGGCGCCAGGGAACGCGCACCAAGACAAAAGAACAGTTATTAACCCCAAATGACCATATAGCAGCGATAGATTTAGGCATAGATAATTTGATGGCTGTAACTTCAAATCAACCGGAGTTTACTCCTTTGTTGATTAATGGCAGACCGTTAAAAAGCCTAAATCAATTTTATAACCAAGAGCTAAGTTACAATCTCTGTTAAAAAATCATCAGCAAAGTTATCACCGAATTCGCCGTTTAACCCGTTGCCGTAATCAGAAAATAGATAATTATCTTCACGCCCGCTAGTCGTTATTTAGTCAATTTTTTAGTTGACAAACAAATCGCCACTTTAGTGATTGGGAAAAATGACGGTTGGAAACAAGAAGTGAACTTAGGAAAAGTCAAGAATCAAAAATTTGTCACCCTTCCTCATGCTCGATTAATTGACCTGATTATGTATAAATGTCAATTAGTAGGAATTAAGATATTTTTTCAAGAATAATCCTATACTTCAGCTTCTAATTTTTTGAATTTAGACCCTCTCACAGTTTATGGAAATATCACTGAAAAACCCGTTTTTTTAGGAAAAAGAGTTAAACGAGGTTTATATCGTACAGATCGGGGGCTTCTTATTCAATCTGATGTTATAGGTTCCTACAATATTTTACGAAAAGCATTCCCAAATGCGTTTAACCGCTATGGGATAGAGAGGTGCGTAGTTCACCCAAGGAGAATTAATCTCTCAAAGTAAAAGCGAAGGGAATTTCTGCAATGAAATTCATTCTGTCTATATTTGACTATACTTTTACCAACTATTACTCGTGGATTTATACTGTTCTCAGGAACATAGCGAGAAACGTCGAACCGATGAGTCAATGTTTTAACCCCAATTGCTTGCACCGCAACCCCGCAAGTCCCAAGTTTTGCCAAAAATGTGGCAATAAACTGCTGCTGGGCGATCGCTATCGGGCGATTAATTATATCGGTGAGGGTGGGTTTGGTCGCACTTTCAAAGCGATCGATGAAAAACGGCTGGATACTCCCTGTGTAATTAAGCAATTTTTGCCCCAACAACAAGGAAGCCCAGCCCTTCAGAAAGCTGAGGAATTATTTAAACAGGAAGCGGTGAGACTGCGGGACTTGGGGAACCATCCGCAAATTCCCGATTTATTATCCTTTGAAGAACAAGATGCACGTTTCTATTTAGTGCAGCAGTTCATCGACGGGCAAGATTTATTCAAAGAATTGCAGCAACGAGGCAAATTTAACGAGGCGCAAATTCGGCAACTGCTGAATGACCTGCTGCCAGTGTTGGATTTTTGCCATCAGCGACAAGTGATTCACCGGGATATTAAACCGGATAATATTATTCGGGCCAAAAACGGCAAGCTAGTGCTGATTGACTTTGGGGTGTCCAAGCAATTAACCGCCTCGGTACTCAGTCGTATCGGTACGGTGACAGGTTCTCCCGGTTATGCGGCGCCGGAACAAATGCAGGGGCAAGTCTTTCCTGCCAGCGATCTATATAGTTTGGCTGTCACCTGTATTCGGCTGTTAACCGGATGTTTGCTCACCGAACGTAACGGCATGATTACTGATGAGTTATTTAACCCCATGCAAATGGAATGGGTCTGGCGTCAAAAAGCCACGGTTAGCAATGAGTTAGCACAGGTTTTGGATAAAATGCTTTCGTTCCGAGTGGGCGATCGCTATCAATCTGCTACCGATGTTCTCCAAGCCCTCAGCCCATCCGTTGCCACCCCATCCGTTGCCAAACCGACCCAACCATCAGTTCCATCAACGGTTATTTCAGCAACCCCCACCATACTATCCGTTGCTCCCTCCCCTGCCCCAGCAAACCACCCATCCGCTGCCAAAACATTCCATTATGAAGTGGTTAAACTGGACCGCAACGGCAACATCAGCAGCCGAGAAAAAGGCAGCAATCGAGGCTACACAGAACGAATCGGCAACATCGAATTTGAAATGGTCAATATTCCTGCGGGCAAATTTGCCATGGGTTCTCCGACCAGAGAAGCGGAACGCCAAGACAACGAAAGTCCCCAACACTGGGTTGACGTTCCAGAGTTTTTCATGGGACGGACTCAAGTTACCCAAGAACTATGGTGGGAAGTCTCCAAATTGCCGAAAATTGTCCAGGATCTTCCGCCTGACCCATCATATTTTAAAGGTAAAAACCACCCCGTAGAACAGGTCAGTTGGTACGACTGCATCGAGTTCTGTGCCCGGTTAAGCCAAAAGACTGGGAAAAATTACCGCCTACCCAGTGAAGCGGAATGGGAATATGCCTGTCGTGCTGGCACTACTACCCCCTTTCACTTTGGGGAAACTATTTCTCCAGAGGTGGCTAACTACCACGGCAATTATGTTTACGGTAGCGGCAAGAAAGGAGAATATCGCGGTCAAACTATTCCCGTAGGTAGCCTCAAGGCTGCTAATGCCTGGGGCTTGTACGATATGCATGGCAATCTCTGGGAGTGGTGTTTAGATGATTGGCACGACAGCTATACTGGCGCCCCGACTAATGGGTTGGCGTGGCTGAATGATTATGATAATGATTATCGTTTTGAGCGTAATTGGATCCCTTGGCTGAAAAAAATTTTCACCCATAAAAATAATAAGCTGTTGCGTGGCGGATTCTGGTACTACAGTCCCTGGAATTGCCGTTCGGCGCTTCGTAGCTGCATCGATCCTGGCTATCGCGGCGGCAGTTTTGGCTTCCGTATTGGGATCTCCCTGCCGAGAACTTAATTTCCCTTTACTCTTTTTCCCTCTTTCCCTTTTCTCGGCGCTTCGAGTCAGAAACCAGAAACCGGGTTTCTTTTGTGGCTATCAAAGTTAACTGAGGAAAGCGAACAAGAAACCCGGTTTCTTTTCGCCGAACCCAGAGTTTAGAAACCGGGTTTCTTTTCGGCGTATCGGTTAGGAATAAGAAACCCGGTTTCTGAGGTGGATTATAGAGATAGCTGTGGTATCCCCGAAAAGAAACCGGGTTTCTGGGTGGGCGATCGCACAACATTTTCGATGAGGGAAAAGAAACCCGGTTTCTGAGGTGGATTATAGAGATAGCTGTGGGATTTCCGAAAAGAAACCGGGTTTCTGGGTGGGCGATCGCAATTTGGGAAATCTCTGCGATAATGAAATCACTGTTGGCAATTCGTGAGTCACTTATGAGTGTAGTCATTCCTGACGATATCCTCAAAGCCAGTCAAATGACAGAGGATGAATTAAAACTAGAACTTGCGCTGCTGCTTTATAAGCAAAAAAAAATTAGCAGTGGAAAAGTCCGTGCATGGACAGGTTTAACTGTCATTGAATTTCAGCATGAACTGGCGAAGCGGGATATCTTTCTCAACTACGATGTTGAGGATTTTCAATCAGACATCAAAACGTTGCGATCGCTCGGGTTATTGTGATTATTATCAGCGATACATCACCGATTACTAACCTAGCGGCGATCGGTTAATTCAAGAAGCTGACTTCCGTGTTAGTCCTCAATTGTATCGGTCGATACTACAAATTGCTGATGAGGAAATTTGAAATCTATAAAAGTCAGCGAAATCATCTCTTCAGGACTTTCTGAACCAAAAAATAAAAACTAAATATTACAAGAGCGATCGCCCCGGTTAGTAGGAATTCCGAAACCTGGGGCGATCGCTTCCCACCCCCAGAAACCGGGTTTCTTTTTCGCTGAAAACAGATAACTGGGGATATCCACCACAGAAACCCGGTTTCTTTTATCTCAAGCTAGGGCTTTCGCATGATTGGGAATAAATTATCCGTTTTTTTCCAGAATTAATCGCTCGGTAAGCGAAGCTATGCCGTCAGGCTTTATGCTTTGCCCCTACAGGTTTTTATCGCGATCGCTTCCCACCCCCAGAAACCGGGTTTCTTTTTCGCTGAAAACAGATAACTGGGGATATCCACCACAGAAACCCGGTTTCTTTTATCTCAAGCTAGGGCTTTCGCATTCGGGTCATAAATTATCCGTTTTTCCCCAGAATTAATCGCTCGGTAAGCGAAGCTATGCCGTCAGGCTTTATGCTTCGCCCCTAAAGCTTTTTATCGCGATCGCTGCTTCTTGCCCCAGAAAACCCCATAAACCGGGTTTATGTAAGTAGGTGAACATAATTAATTGCACTTTTCGTTCCCCGCCGATAGGCTGTGGATTCCCGCCTTCGCGGGAATGACAGTTTTTTTCTGATATGGTATGTGGTGCATTTATTTCTGCCTGTCTACTTATGTGGCGATCGCCGTTAACATAGGAAAGTGAACCAGAAACCCGGTTTCTTGTGTTGCGTTTAACCCTCTCAAGGTTAAGAGATTTTACCGATGAGTCAATGTTTTAACCCGAATTGTTTGCACTCCAATCCAGCCAATAGCAAGTTTTGCCAAAAATGTGGCAATAAACTTTTAATTGGCGATCGCTATCGGGCGATTAATTATATTGGTCAGGGTGGTTTTGGTCGGACTTTCAAAGCGATCGATGAAAAGCGGCTGGATACCGTTTGTGTAATCAAACAATTTTTACCGCAACAACAAAACAATTCGGCGATTAAAAAAGCCGAGAAATTATTCAAACAAGAAGCTGAGAGATTGCGGGATTTGGGTTACCATCCCCAAATCCCCGAACTATTGTCTTTTGAACAACAAGATGGACGTTTTTATCTCGTTCAGCAGTTTATTGACGGCCAAGATTTGCTCAAAGAATTGCAACAAAAAGGCAAGTTTAGCCAGAAAAAAATCAAACAATTACTTAATGATTTACTGCCTGTATTAGACTTTTGCCACGGACAAAATGTGATTCACCGGGATATTAAACCGGAGAATATTATTCGGGATCGAAACGGCACTTTAGTGCTAATTGATTTTGGCGTATCCAAGCAATTAACCGCTACGATTGTCAATCGCTTGGGTACGGTGACGGGTTCTCCCGGCTATGCCGCCCCAGAACAAATGCAGGGAAAAGTGTTTCCTGCCAGCGATTTGTATAGTTTGGCGGTTACTTGTATTCGGTTGTTAACGGGTTGTTTGCCCGTGAGAAGTCCGATTTCTCAGATTACTCTCGGATCGCAAGAAATTCCCCCCAATCTGTTAGTTTCTGGAAATACTGACGAGTTATTTAATCCGATGCAGATGGAATGGGTTTGGCGGGAGAAAGTCACCGTTAGCGATGAGTTAGCCAATGTTTTGGATCGAATGCTTTCTTATCGAGTAGGCGATCGCTATCAATCCGCTACCGAAGTTCTCCAAGCCCTCAAACCATCCGTTGCCCCATTCGTTGTCCCATCCGTTGCCAAATCCGCTGCCAAATCCGTTGCCAAATCCGCTGCCGAAACCTTTTATTACAAAGTTGTCGATCTCGATCGCCACGGCAATATCAGCAGCCGCAACAGTGCCAGCAATCGAGGTTATATTGAACCTATTAATGGCATAGAATTGCCAATGGTGAACATTCCTTCGGGGAGTTTTCTGATGGGTTCCCCAGACAACGAACCGGAACATTCTAAATATGAAAAGCCCCAACATTTTGTCAGCGTTCCAGAGTTTTTCATGGGACGAACCCAAGTCACCCAGGCCCAATGGCGGGCAGTAGCCATGTTGCCGAAAATCACCCTCAATCTCGACCCCGAACCGTCACAATTCAAAGGCGATCGCCGCCCAGTAGAACGAGTCAGTTGGTATGAATGCATCGAATTTTGTGCCCGGTTAAGCGAGAAAACCGGGAAACATTACCGTCTCCCTAGTGAAGCGGAATGGGAATATGCTTGTCGGGCTGGAACTACTACGCCGTTCCATTTTGGTGAAACTATTTCTTCAGAATTGGCTAATTATGACGGCAATTATATTTACGGTCAAGGAAAAACCGGAGTTTATCGCGGAGAAACTACGGCGGTGGGCAGTTTAAATGTGGCAAATTCCTGGGGTTTATACGATATGCACGGAAATGTCTGGGAATGGTGCCTAGATGACTGGCATGATAGCTACAATGGTGCCCCAAATGATGGCCGACCGTGGCTAAATGACGGCGATAATTACAATTCAGCTAATGGTTGGTTAGCTTGGCTGAAAAAAATTCTGGGACACAAGAATTCTAAGGTGTTGCGCGGTGGATTTTGGTACAGTTCTCCGGGGTATTGTCGCTCTGCACTACGACTCTATCTCAGTCCGGGTTATCGCAGCCCGGTTAGAGGTTTCCGCATTGCGGTTTCTCGTTTTAGTTAGTTTTAATAGTAGTCGTAACGCACCGATAATGGGTTAATGGATGTGGCAACGGATGGGGCAACGGATGGGTTAATGGATGGGCAACGGATGGGTTAATGGATGGGCAGCGGATGGGGCAACGGATCGGTTAATGGATGGGCAATTGATATTTTTTGTAGGGGCGTTGCATTCCGGTAATAGGTTTTTGCTTTTCACCATAAGTAACTGCCGGAATGCAACGCCGCCCCTACATAGATATCTCTGGTTCTGGCAACGTCTCCAGCAAAGTTTCTCCCGGAGGCAAAACTAAAAAGAAACCTCAAACACCTGGGTAATTCCTTGACAAATAAGCAATAGACGGTTTATTATTGTTTATAGGTTAGTTATAGATTAAATTAGTTGGCTAATTAGTTGGTTAATTATCTAGGGCTATTTAATATATATTTAAATATATTTAATTGATAATATTTAATTGATCAATATTAATCAATATATATAAATAAATATATATAAAATACATAAACCCAATATTCTAATAGGTGAGAGGTGAAACATGGCTCAAAGGCTAAAAAGTTGGGAGTCTCCTCGCTATCAAGGGAGAAACTCCAAAGGTAAAGGCGGTAGTGCCCGGCAGCGGCAACTGAAAAAACAACGGCAAATGCTTCGGAAAAAGTTGCAGGGGGAAACCCCCCAATCAAAATCAAGCTCAAAATCCAGAGAAGAGAACTTAAGTTCTCTTCTCTTTTTGTTTATGTCTACGGATCTGAGTTTATTGCGAATGCCTGGGGGCGCATCCCGATTTTGCCATTATGCCTGTGATATCAATCACAAGATTTCGTCTGCTGCCCTCACTTAGTGGGTTGCTACCCCGTCACCCTGAAGATCGATCGCATCCCTGATGGGTATAGCTGCCTCCAGGAGGTTATCTCCTGAATCTAAAAGCTGATTTTTCCCGACACAGTTTGCCATCCTCACCCCTCTACAACCTAGACCATAGAAGAATTTGGGACTATATCATCCCGAAGATGACCATGCTGGGGATGCTGCCGTTGGGAGTTTACCCAGTCTATTTAATCGAGTGTTCCGTACAAATACCTGGGTGAAACCGTGACATCAGTCACAGAATTTAGTCCGGTTACCTCACCCAATCGCTTGCCACCCCGTCACCCTGAAGATCGATCATATTCACGATTCCGCAAGACGAACCTCACTGCTTTATCCAGAGGAGTCTCTTACGATCGAAGTGAGGATGATGAAGGAACTTTCAGTAAGGAACTTTAGGTTATGTGCAGCGGTAAAAATAGTCAGTGTGGAAACCAGCAATTCCAAGATATTCAGGCACTGCAAAAGCGCTTTATGTCTCAGGTATCCCATGAGTTACGCACCCCGTTAACTAAAATTCTGTCTTGTGCGGAGTTGATGGAGTTGTCATATCAACAATGGTCTGATGAGAAAAAGCTTAAATATTTAGGAGTGATTCAAAAAGCTGCGTTAGAATTGAGGGAAATTTTAAATCATAACGATTTTCAGGAAAATCTGAAAGATTTTACTGAGGAGAATTTCCCGAATAATCCCTAAGAATCCCTTGATGAGTCTTGACTAACTATGCCAAAATTCAAAGTTTTTGTGACTCGCCGCATTCCTAAAGTTGCTCTCCCCCCATTGGAGGCGATCGCTGATTTGGAGGTTTGGCCAGAAACTCTGCCTCCTTCTTATTCGGTGTTACAAGCCAAAATTCCCCAAGTTGATGGGCTTCTATGTTTGCTGACCGATCGCATCGATCAACCCCTGATCGATGCCGGTCTTATGCTAAAAGTGATTAGTCTCATGGCAGTGGGTTACGACAATATCCATATTCCCACCGCGACGGCGCGAAAAATTCCCGTGGGCTATACCCCAGGGGTGTTGACCGATGCCACCGCTGATTTTGCTTGGGCGTTATTGATGGCCGCTGCCCGAAGAGTGGTGGAGGGCGATCGCTTTACTCGGTCGGGGGGTTGGCAAACTTGGGAACCTCAGTTATTACTTGGCCCTGATGTCTCTGGGGCGACCTTGGGGATTATTGGTTTAGGACGCATTGGTCAAGCAATGGCGCGGCGAGCCAAGGGCTTTGAGATGCGAATTTTGTATTCTAGTCGCCATCGCCAAGACCCAGAGTTGGAGCGATCTCTCGGGGTGGAATTTGTGGAGTTAGAAGACTTGTTGCAAGCTTCAGATTTTGTCAGCTTGCATACTTCTTTGTCTGACCAAACTTATCATTTATTGAGCGATCGCCAATTTCAATTAATGAAATCATCGGCAATTTTAATTAATACTGCTCGCGGGCAGATTGTCGATTCTGATGCTCTTTATCGCGCCTTGGTTCAGGGGACAATTGCTGGGGCGGCGATCGATGTGACGGAACCAGAGCCGATTCCGAACGATAGTCCATTATTAACTTTGGATAATTTAATTATTACGCCCCATATTGGCAGTGCATCCCGTCCCACCAGAGAGAAAATGGCGATGATGGCCGCTGCAAATTTAATCGCCGGACTCCAAGGCGATCGCTTGCCCAATTGTGTCAATCCTCAAGTTTATGATTGATTAGGCGGACTGGATATTGAACATATTCAACCCCAAGCAAAAATAAACCTAAAAGCCCTAAAAAAATTCTTAGGTGATTCTATCTGATGATTCAGGAGTATTTTGCCGTAATTGATATTAGTTATAAAAAAATTAGGATGGGTAATGCCCTGCTTTGAAGTATGAGATCCCATTAACCGATGGTTGGTGGTGGGCAATGCCCACCCTGAATAAAAGCGATCGCCTCTGCCTAATTATTTCCGCTTTAGCAAGTTTAATCTATCAAAATATTTTCGTCACTCTCCCGTTTATATTGCCATTCAATATCGGGCATCCGATCGAAGGCTTCTTTGACCGAGTTTTCCCATAACTTGCGAATTTTAGCTAAATAGGGATCTCCTAATGCTAATCGTAACTGATGTTTAATCACAAATGAATCCGTTTGATACATGATTAAATCAATGGGCGGCCCCACAGAAATATTAGATTTCATCGTAGAATCAATGGACAATAAGGCACATTTGGCTGCCGCTGCTAAATCCGTCTCAAAGGTCAGGGTGCGATCGAGAATCGGTTTGCCGTATTTTGTTTCCCCAATTTGCAGAAATGTCGTATCTCGCGTGGCGTGAATACAATTCCCTTGACTATAAATTAAATAGAGTTCTGGTGGTTGTCCTTTAATTTGCCCCCCTAATAAGAGCGAGCAACTAAAATCAATTCGATCTTTTTCTAACCAAGGGCGGTCTTCATTTTGAATTTCTCTCAATTTACTGCCAATATATCGAGCCACTTCGTACATCGTGGGAATATTGTGGAGATTGTTCGCCTCGTTTCCCTGAATGTCTTTTTCCAAAATCGTGATGATCCCCTGAGTAATCGACAGATTCCCGGAAGAACACAAAATCAATACTCGTTCCCCAGGGACAGAAAAATCAAACAATTTCTGATAAGTAGAAATATAGTCTACTCCCGCATTGGTGCGAGAGTCAGACGCGATGACCAATCCAGCACGAGTGATGATACCTAAGCAATAAGTCATAAAAACTAAACTAATTGACAAACCATTCAAAGTTTATAGCCATATCTACCGAGATGGTACAGAAACCGGGTTTCTGGAGAAAATCTTGGCCGCCGAAGCCAAAAGAATCGCCGCAACCCGGTTTTTTGTTTGGGTTTTGTCTATCTTAGTTTAGTTGGGGACAAGTGAGGGGTTAGACCCCTCATGTGTAATTGCCCTCTAGCAAAAAAATCAAATATCAAAGAGAATAAAAGTAGACTGAAAGTGTTTGACATCTTCTAGCCCCGATCCCTCCATTCATCCCCTGGAGGGATTTTATTTTTTCGGCTATGTGAGGCTGCTAAGTAATTTTTGAGAAGTTTTTTAGATGAAATCGCCCAGGAAAGGATCTGGTTCATCGATCAGTTGACGGTATGACTGAATTTTGGCTAAGTCCACATTGCCGCCACTGATAATCACCCCAATGCGTTCTTCAGGGGAAGAAATCATTCCCTCTAATAAAGCCGCAGTGGCGATCGCCCCGGTAGGTTCTACCACTAACTTCATCCGTTCCCAGAGGAAAAACATTGCCCGGGCGATCGCGGATTCAGAAACCGTAATCATTTCATCGACATAATGCTGAACCAAGGGAAACGTCAGCTTGCCCAAAGAGGGAGTCCGGGCGCCATCGGCTATCGTCTCTGGGTTGCGTACCGTCTGCAATGTTTTGCTATAAAACGACCGGGTAGCATCATCAGCTTTTGCCGGTTCTACGCCAATCACTCGGCAAGAAGGGGAGAGGGTATGGGCGGCGATCGCGCAGCCGGAAAGTAGCCCCCCACCGCCACAGCACACTAATAAAATATCTAACTGACCGACTTGTTCGATCAACTCTTTGGCCACCGTCCCCTGACCCGCAATCACCGCTTTATCATCATAAGGAGGAATAATCGTCAAACCTCGGGCTTCGGCAATTTCTTGGGCAAACTCTTCGCGAGTCGTTTTCTGTGGATTATAGAAAATCACCTCAGCCCCATATCCTTGGGTAGCCATTTTTTTCACATCTGGGGCATCCTCTGGCATCACAATCACGGGGCGAATGCCTAACAACTGCCCTGCCAAAGCCAACGCTTGGGCATGATTCCCCGAAGAATAGGTCAACACTCCCCGATGCTTTTGCTCATAAGATAGCTGCACTAGGGCATTATAAGCGCCGCGAAACTTAAACGATCCAGTCCGTTGGAAGTTTTCACACTTAAAAAACACCTCACTTTGAGTCATCTTATTGACCGTGCGTGAGATCATTACCGGAGTGTGCTTTGCTTGCACCATTAAATAACGGGCGGCGTCTTGCACATCTCCATAAGAAACAGGCAAGTTCGGGGCTTCAATGGTGGCCGAGTGGCGATACAAATTGATCATGGTTCTGTGGGTTCCTTCTCTTTTGGGGGCTTAGTCGGCAGTCAAAGACAGTTTATTTGGAGGGATTTGGCGGGTTCCATGATGGTTTCATTAGTGCTTTAGGCTGCATTTTATGGCATATAAATTTCATCACGATGAATCGCCGTCATAGTCGCGCATTTTTGCTCACAAGTGTAGTAATTTCTAGTTTACCAGATATTTTAAGCTGTGCCTAAACCGTAAGGTTTTGTATCGATCGCACCTCCTGATATTTTGTCTGATAATTCATCTTACCCTTTTCCCGCTTGATGGCGATCGCCGTATCGGGTTTTATCCTGGCAAATATTTTGGCAAATATTTTGGCAAAATTTACGGATGATATTTGAGTATCTGCCACTCGATCGCCATAGCCACAGCTAATCCCACCACATAAGCCACCAAGTCCCAGAGTTCGAGCGGGCGACCCCAAGGCAATTTGGGCGATCCAATGCTGATTTTGCGGAGTTAGCCCAAATAATTGGGCGAATTCGATCAACAGTGCGATCGGGCGAAAGCTCAGGCGAGGGGAGGGAATCGCGCCCACAATCGTCCCTCGGAGAACCATTGATCCGCCCCAAAAAAACCCTCAGCAGAAAAAATAAAAACATCACCGCCACCACATCCCCCAGATAAAACCGAAAAAACTGCCAGCCCGGGTCGGATATTTCGGTATAAATCAGAATCGACACACCGGCCTAAAATGTTGCCACCGATAAAATTAAAAAACGTTGCTCAACTCGCGTATTGTTGCATCTTGATTTTTTTTCTATGGTTTTAATTACCGATATTTTGCCGATATGCTTTGGCAAAAAAAGAGCAAAAAATATTTTAAAAGCTATATTATTAACTGCTAAAGTAGAAGCAAATATATATAATATTCGTTATTTAAATTAAAATTAATACAATTATATAGGGGCGTTAAAGCGAACAGCCCCTACTACCAGAAATTAAATGTATTATTTTGCGTTAAAATTACTATTTTTATATTTTTATAAAAGTTTTTTCAAATAATTTAACTTGAACATATTTAAATTTTTATGCAAGGTTTATGCATTTATTTTCAGGCAATTTTAGCGTTTTTTTGCTAATTTATTGGCTAAGCTATTTATTTTTTTTATTTTTTATTATTTTTGGCTAAATATTATAAATTAGACACAAAAGCTTTAGCTTTAATATCTCGTTTCTTTTGATTACGGCAGAGTTATGGCCAAAAAAATTTCCCATACTTTTGATAGTTTCGAGTAATTCTGAAACATCCATTCAAGGTTTTTCGGTAGCATATGAAGATTCAATTAATACATAATTAACCGGCGATTACCCGGTTTCTTCGTCGCTGGCTTCGGGAATAAATTCAGCATAATTATCCGACTGCCAAAATATCTAAAAATTTAGGATTAATTGCTCAATGCTGACGGGTTGGCGAATCAACCCATAAGTTTTTTGGTCGATTAATAATTCATCTGGTTGAGTATAATCCTCAGTGATAAAAATAATCGGAATATGCTGACATCCGGGATAATTTCTTATCACCCCTGCAACTTCTAGCCCGTTCATGTCTGGCATCCACAGGTCTAATAAAATTAGATCCGGAGGGTTTAAGTTAACTTGATGAATAGCTTCTTGGCCATTGGTGACCAAAATAAGTTAATGTTTAGTGTCCCTAAAATATCTGGCAATTGATTTTAGATTAGACTGGCTATCATCGAGGACTAAAACTTTTGCTTTGTGAAACGGATCTAACGGATCTAACCGATCTAAATCTGGCTTAATTTATGGCTTGATTACTGGCTTGATTACTGGCTTGATTACTGGCTTGATTACTTTAACTGGCAAGATATCCCGTGAATTACTCAACACGGTGACTTGGGGAAAACAGAAAGAAAATGTGCTGCCTTTGCCTAATTCACTGGTGAGGTGAATGCTGCCCTGTCGCCTAATAGATGGGTCAGGGGTTTGGTAATGGCTAAACCTAAGCCTGTGCCGCCATATTTTCGGGTGCTTTGACCATCACTTTGAATGAAAGCTTCAAAAATTCGCTCTTGCTGATCTAGGGCGATACCAATTCCCGTATCTGCTATCTGGATTTCTAAAGTAATTTGATTCAGATAATTACCCGGATTTACCAGGTTTTTAGCGTTTACTCGCATAGCGATCGCCCGTCAGTAAATTTCAACCCATTACCTACTACATTAAACAGAATTTGCCGCAGCCGCACTTCATCAAATAAAATACCTAGAGGAACTGACTCGGCAATCTCCACATAAAAACGTTTTTTTGTTCAGCGATGGGTTTAAATATCTGCTGAATTTCTTGGATTAATTGGCGGATATCCAAGAATTATGGCTAAATTTATAGTTGATTTGCTTCAATTTTGACCAAGTCTAGAATATCATTAATTAACGCCAGCAACATTTTGCCGCTGCTAGTAATACTGTTTAAATAATTGCGATATTCTGATCCGGTTATTTTTCTTGGCAGTAAGTCCGTAAATGCCAGAATAGCATTCAGAGGAGTGCGAATTTAGTCACTGATATTGGCCAAAAATTCACTTTTTGCCCGGTTAGCACTTTCGGCGGCTTCTTTCGCTTCTTTTAAGGCAATTTCTGCTTGTTTAAGAGCGCTGATATCTGTGGAAATTGACCCCACGGATTCGATAATTGTGCAACGCCGCAATTAAATCAAGTTAATTTACTGGTATTTTTTTTCTGATTAGATGTAGATAAATTCGCGCCAATCCGCATCTATAAAGGTAGAGAATTTAATATAGTTGTTGCTAATAATTGGGCTTGTTGCCGTATTTCCCTGATAGCTGTAGTTTCCCATAAATCTCCTTTCCGGGGAGGTCCAAGGGTATAAAGTAAACTAGAACCTTGACCTTGGGCATCTAATATAGCCCCATTAGGTAAAGTATATAGTCCCCCCAGAGGATTAGGACAGATTAATCCTTGACTTCTTAAATGAGCAATCAAGGGTTGTTTTGCGGCTGAATAATCTACTTGTATTCCTGTACAATTAATTAATCTTTTAACCTCTATGATTGACTTATGCTGTTGCCGAGAAATAGTCACATATATACCGTTAATTGTCTCGCGACAATCACAAATTTTTCCAGTTTTTAAAATTAGTTTTTTTTCCGTAATTAAATTTTCAATAATTTCGCCAATTTCCGAAGAAAATCGATGGCGATGAATATCCCAGTAACGGGTGACATGACGCAAAAATCTTTGCTTTTCAACGGTTGGTAATTGTTGCCACAATTCCTGAGTCACCGGACGAAGCGAATCGATGACAGAGTGCCAATTATAACCTATTTCTGTGGCTGTTTTAATCTCAGAACGAATACACTTTAATAAACCCCTAATTGTTTTGGGTGCCGTATTTCTAGTTAAAAAAGTCGGGTAGGGTTGGCTAGGCTGATGAGACAAAGGCAATAAACCATGACGGGAAACGGCATAAATTTTACTTTGGTGATGGCGATCGCGCAGAGACATCACCATATCCACCATTGTTAATCCTGTACCAATCAATAATACAGAATCATCCACCTCTAGCCCGGTTAACGCATCCTTTGACCAAGCATTGCGTATATAGGGTGGTTGTAGTGAAATATTGGTTGCATCAGGCTGAAACTTACCTAAAGAAAAAGGACGAGGAGTTGCCCCATTACCGATCGCTAAAACTATTTTATCAGCGGCAAAATTATCTTGATTTTTGAGGTAAACAATTGCTCCCCTATTTTGAGGCTGTATCCCGACAACTTCATCAATAATCCGTTCGAGTTTGACATAACTTGAGGCGGTGGCTTCGGCTTCTTCTAAAACCGACTGAATATATAGTCCATAAACTCGACGAGGAATAAAAAGACTCGGATTCGGTGGAGTTGGCAGCGAATCTTTTAGGGTATGATAATTAAACTTGAGCCAACGGAGTAGATGACTTGAATCATCAGGAAAAGCACTCATTCCTGCTGCCGGAACATTGAGTAAATGGCTATTGCTTGTGGTACTATAAGCAACTCCTTTGCCAATATCGTTAGAATCTATTAGCTTTATTGTCAGAGGTCTATCAGTATTTTTTAACAAGTGGACAGCCACCATTGTTCCACTAAATCCCGCGCCGACAATAGCCACGGTAAGAGAAGCATCTGAAATCATATTGATCCCCCTGTTTAAAGCAAATTATTTTCTGATATCAAGTCCCTGCGATCGGTTATAAAAACAATCCTATCTCGTTAAGATGGATTCCCGCTTTCGCGGGAATGACAGCGCTGTGTGGATCATCAAAAAATCCATGGACTTGATGTAATTTAAGCAGCTTCAAAAAAACCGGAGAAAAGAAACCAGGTTTCTATCAAAAAAATTGACTAATGAAGAAACCTGGGATCTTTGCTAATTAGCCTAATTGTTTTTGTCGGATTCGTTCCAAAGCATGAACCAGCGCATCTACCTCAGATTTAGTATTATAAAAAGCCAAGGACGGACGCACAGTTGCCTCTAAACCAAACCGTCGCAAAATTGGTTGGGCGCAATGATGACCCGCACGCACCGCGATGCCTTCTTGGTTGAGTGCTTGTCCTACAGTTTCCGCCGAGAACCCATCCAAAACAAAGGAAAGGACAGCAGCTTTTTCTGGGGCAGTACCAATTAAATGCAGACCGGGAATAGTATTTAAACCCGTGGTCGCATATTCGAGCAATTCATGCTCATAACGGGCAATATTTGGTAAACCAATCTGTTGAACATAATCAAGGGCTGTGGCTAATCCCACCGCATCAGCAATATTCCCCGTCCCAGCTTCAAATCGGGCTGGACTATTTTGATAAACAGTGCGCTCGAAAGTGACATCAACAATCATGTTGCCGCCACTCTGCCAGGGGGGACTGGCGTTTAATAAGTCTTCGTGACCATAAACCACCCCAATGCCAGTGGGTCCGAAGATTTTATGACCGGAAAAAACAAACCAGTCGCAACCGAGTTGTTGCACGTCAATGGGAATATGAGAGACGGACTGAGCGCCATCTAATAACACTTTGGCACCAACTTGGTGAGCCAGGGCAATCATTTTTGCCGCCGGAGTAATGGTTCCCAAAGCATTAGAAACTTGGGAAAAAGCTACCAATTTTGTGCGAGGATTGAGCAGTTGTTGATACTCTTCCAACAAAATTTGTCCGCGATCGTCTACGGGTGCAATACGCAACTTGGCTCCGGTCCGAGTTGCTAACTGTTGCCAAGGCACAATATTAGCATGGTGTTCTAAATGACTTAGAACAATTTCATCCCCAGCTTTGATGTTTTGTTCTCCCCAACTTTTCGCCACCAAGTTTATGGCTTCTGTGGTTCCTCGTACAAAGATAATTTCGTTGACCGAGGAGGCATTGATAAAATGGCGCACTGTCTCCCTAGAGGCTTCGTAGGCATCTGTTGACCGGGCTGCTAATTCATGGGCGGCGCGGTGAATGTTGGAGTTTTCATGGGAGTAATAATGAACTAGGCGATCGATGACGGCTTGAGGTTTTTGAGTCGTTGCCGCATTATCAAACCAGATCAGGGGTTTACCGTTGACTTTTTCTTGCAAAATGGGAAAATCACGGCGGATGGTTTCGACATCGAAAATATCCTGTTTTGTCACCGCCGCCAGAGGCACAAAAAATGGGTCAATCGGTGAATTTTGCCTGTAATTCTGTGGGGAATAATCCTCAACAGTTTTAGGGATGTTCTGATCCGGTTTTTGTCTTTCTACCCCTTGACTTAAATGTTCTAAAAAATAGAAGTTGGGGGTGACAGTTGGGATAGATGGTGTGGGAACCGATGCTAAGGATAGATTCGGAACTGTAGGAGTTGCGGGAGTCGCGATCGCCTGGGGAATTTTTTTGGGAATATGGGATGCAGCAGCGCGTACTTCCTCTACGGAATGGGGGGGGTGGGGCAGATCAACACCGGGATCGCTAAAATAGAATTGCGGCTCCCCAACAGGTAAGTGAGGTGTGGATACTGACGGTAATTTCCCATCGAGATTTTGTTGATGAATATTGGAGCCCGGACCACTAATATCCTGAACCGATTGAGGGATATTTAGGGCGTCGGGTAATTGCACATCAATGCCGCTGCGCTTCACTTCTTGAATAAAAGCATTCGCCAGTTGCTCAAAAGTGTCCGCTTTAAATAAGGGGTTGATGCCATCTCCCCCAACATTAGCGACAGAAGGACTAGGGTTGGGTTTCGCAGGCCCTTCTGTCAGGGAATTTTCCGGGTAAAGATTGGGGGTAGTCATTAGTAGGTGTGGTACTGGTTGACATCAACGTTCTGAAGAACGGCAGCCGCATCGTCGGTCAGGACGGCTAAAGAGCAGTACAGGGAGACGAGATAAGAGGCGATCGCTTTGCGGCTAATTCCCATAAAGCGCACGGACAGTCCGGGTCCCTGTTGACCGGGCAAATTCGGTTGATACAAGCCAACCACTCCTTGACGACTTTCGCCGACCCGCAGCAGTAAAATATTGGTTTTGCCCTCATTATTCACCGCGAGTTTATCGGAAGGAATTAAGGGCACTCCGCGCCAGGTGATGAATTGAGAACCAAATAAAGAAACGGTAGCGGGGGGAACGCCACGGCGGGTAGCTTCCCGACCAAAGGCAGCGATCGCTTTAGGATGAGCCAGGAAAAAGGCGGGTTCTTTCCACACTTTCACCAATAACTCATCAAGATCGTCTGGAGTAGGGGCTAGACCTCGGGGCTGTACTTTTTGACTGTCAACAATGTTATTGAGCAACCCGTATTCAGCATTATTAATCAGTTCATTTTCTTGACGTTCTTTCAAAATTTCAATCGTCAAGCGCAACTGTTCATGGATCTGATCGTGGGGACTGCTATAAAGGTTAGAAACACGAGTGTGAACATCGACAACCGTATTAACAGCGCTGAGAAAATATTCTCGCGGCTGTTCTTGATAATCCACAAAGGTTTCAGGCAACTCTCGCTCATCTCGTTCTGAGCAAGCCACTTCGACTTGAGAAGGATTTTTGACTTTGTTCAGACGATAGATCCCGGCTTCAACAGGAGTCCAGTGCAGCAGACGCACAAACCAACGGGGACTAATTGTGTCTAATTGAGGAACTGTTTTTGTGGCATTAGCCAACTGACGCGCTGCGACATCATTAACCGCTAATTGCAGTTCAGGGTTATTGGTGCTAGTCATCGATTGTAACTCCGATTGATTAAATGAATGAGGTTAAATCTCTCGCTCAAATCACTCTCTAGAAACCGGGTTTCTGCTGTCGATATCACAGTGCATCTGTGGGAAGCAACAAAGAAACCAGGTTTCTTCTGGTTATTTCGGGTCTAAATAAAAACCTGAAGATTTCGCAGGGTTTTGCAGTGATTTCACGAGGGTTTATAGGCGGGGATATCTTATTTCCTCTTTATAGATTTCCTCTTTATAGCTATATAGCAATTGTCATACTTATGAAGTACAAAAAAACCTGTCATTCCCGCGCAGGCGGGAATCCAGAAAACCTCTGTACTTCCGAAGGGACAATAACCGCTATATGATCTGGCGGGTAACTTGAGAGGGGAGTTAAATGCCTGCCCCTGCCGCAAAAATTTCCTCCCGTAATTGAGCTTGGGAGACAAACGCTCCGGCTGGTACACTACGGGTTAGCCAAACATTGCCGCCTATGGTTGCTCCTTGACCTATGGTGACTCGACCGAGAATTGTTGCCCCGGAATAAATCACTACATCGTCTTCGATAATTGGATGACGGGGATTGCCTTTGATTAAACTGCCAGATTCGTCGCGAGGAAAACTTTTTGCCCCCAAAGTAACGGCTTGATAAATCCTGACGCGATCGCCAATTATAGTCGTTTCACCAATTACTACTCCTGTACCGTGATCGATAAAGAAACTATTGCCAATAGTAGCCCCAGGATGAATATCTATTCCCGTTTCTGAATGACCTATTTCAGCAATAATTCTCGCTAATAAAGGCGATTCAAGACGATACAAAGCATGAGCGATTCTATGATAAGTAATTGCCGTAATCCCAGGATAGCAAAACAGCACTTCGTCTAAATTTTTCGCCGCTGGATCGCCATCATAAGCAGCAACAACATCAGTTTCTAGCAGTGTTTTTATTTCTGTTATTTGCTCGGCAAAAGCCTGAACTATTGACCTAGCTTTGACCCGAATTTTAGATTCTTCTACCTGATTTTCTGAAGCAATTAACCACTGCTCGCGGTGGATTTGATGTTCGAGTAATTGCAAAGCTTCATTGAGAGTATGACCGATAAAATAACGAATAGAAGTTTCTCGGAGATCGGGATTGCCAAAGTGGAAGGGAAATAAAGCCGCCCTGAGTTTATCGACCATCCGAAATAAGATTTTTCGGGATGGCAAAGGAACGTAATTTCGCTCTTGTGAACAAGTCTGAAAAGCCTGCTTTCGAGGCTGGGATAAGGCTGTAATCACCGGATCAATATCCCATGCGGTTTTGCTAATGGGGCTATAAGTTAGGGCAATATAGCTATCATTGGTCATTGTTTCTTCTCAGCGACGACTGGGGTAAATCTTGGGATATCTGAAAGCAAATCAGACTGCTAAACCTTCCTCGTTAAATACTCCTTGGAACAGGGGGGTACTGAGATAACGTTCACCAGAGTCAGGCAAAATAACCACAATAGTTTTGTCCTGATTTTCTGGTCTTTTAGCAAGTCTGGCTGCCACTGCTGTCGCTGCTCCGCAGGAAATACCTGATAAAATTCCTTCTTCTCTAGCTAACCGTTGAGCGTAGAGAATTGCTTCTTCATTCGTCACAGTTTCTACGGCATCAATTATTGATAAATCCAGCACTTCTGGGACAAAACCTGCACCAATGCCCTGGATTTTATGCGGGCCTGGTTTAACTGGAATTCCGGCAAGGGTTTGGGATATAACTGGGCTGGCTTCGGGTTCTACTGCTACGGATAATATGGGCTTACCTTGAGTGTGTTTAATATATCGGGATACGCCGGTAATTGTTCCGCCTGTACCTACTCCTGAAACCAGAATATCGATCGCTCCTGCGGTTTCTTCCCAGATTTCTGGCCCCGTGGTCTGCTCATGGATCCGGGGATTTGCTGGGTTACGAAACTGTTGCAATAAAACATAGCGATCGGGATTAGAAGCGGCAATTTCCTCAGCTTTTTCTACTGCCCCCACCATGCCTTTTGAGCCTTCGGTTAAAATTAGATTTGCTCCATAAGCCCGCAGCAATTTCCGTCGTTCCAAACTCATCGTTTCAGGCATTGTTAAGGTAATGGGAATTTTTTTAGCCGCAGCCACAAAAGCTAAGGCAATTCCTGTATTACCACTGGTGGGTTCAACTATTTCTTTACCGGGTCCTAATAAGCCTCGTCGTTCTGCATCCCAAATCATCGACGCACCAATGCGGCATTTAACCGAATAGGCTGGGTTACGGCCTTCAATTTTAGCCAGAACAGTCGCCCTACTATCACCGACTACACGGTTTAAAAGGACTAGGGGAGTCCTACCGATGGCGAGACTGTTGTCTAAAAACCATTTCACCATATTCAAGACTCCTGATTATGGATTTCGGGACTGATGTTGCGCCAGGTCTAAAATTAGGGCGACAACGTGCTTTTCAATCTGTAAATGTACTATACACGAATTAAAAAACATTTGCAATACATTCATGTTTTTTTTAGTATTTTGTGTTTTTCGAGTTGTGTAACCGCTATATTCTTTGCTATACAAGGGTTTCAGCTACTCGCTGCTGTGGAAAGTCAACCTCTGTCAAGGAAAATACCTCCCTCTCCGAGAATTTGTCGGGCCGGTGACACCAAAAACGCTTCTTCCTGACCCAAAAGCGCTCCGCTCAAATATTCAACAAAACCAGAACTTACGCAAAACGCTATTGGTAGGGTGTTGTTCCGAGCGGTAACGCACCAATACCCCAGATATAGATTCGTTGCGTAAGTCCTAAAAACTTGAGGTTATAGCGGTTATTGTCGGAATTACAGAGGTTTTCTGGATTCCCGCGAAGGCGGGAATGACAGGTTTTTTTGTACTTCATAACTATGACAATTGCTATATACCAATCAAATTTGATAGTACCAAGTGCTGTAGTCCTCTTTGAGGACAATTCTTTTAGAATTTCTAGAAATTAATCCTTCCGATTCAAATTGTTTGAGTAAACGAGTAACTGTCACTCGAGTCATTCCGCATAATTCGGCTAAATCTTGATGGGTCAACGACACATCAATTAAATATCCCTCACTGACACGATGTGCAAAACGCTGAGATAACCAGTTGAGAACATTCAGCAAAATAAACCAAGCGCTGTGATTGCCACGAGCCATAAGTAAATCCTCAGTATTTTGCCAGTAGTTTAAAATTAATTCAGATGAAGGTTGCCAATAAATTTTCGGAATTGGCATCATTTGAACTGGAGTTAATGCTTCTATTAAATAGGGAGAAATTCGCGATAAAGGTTTACCAACAATATCATCAACCAGCCAAATACCTGTGCAGACAACTGTATTGTCATCTGCATAACTTATAGTACGAACAACTCCTTTTTGGATTAACCAAAAAAAGTTGTTATCTTCATACAAAAACTCTCTTCTGGTTAAAAATCTAGGCGGTCTTTTGGGAATTTTTCTAATTTCTTCTTCGTTAATTTTGTATGGTGAATTAATCATGTTTTTCTGTATTAGAATAACTACTTACTATAGCAATCCTATATAAGTTGTGGAATTGACCCTCACCCCCAACCGACGCCTGCCCAAAATGGAAGAGGGGAGCAGCTTCATAAATCCTGCACGGACTGCTATATAGATGGTTTGGAGGAGTGAAGATTTACGGGCGAATTTGTCGAGTTTTTCTAAACCAAAATCGGCGTTTTTTTGTAAAATTTTGCCTATTTGATTTTGCTTTGCTCTTCTGGGGTAAGAGGGTTCTGCTGTTGTTCCAGGGAAGTGAGAAAGGCTTAGATGATATCTTCGTTATTCATTTTTTTTGGAAGCGGAACAGAGATATGGCATTCAATGGGGAGCGGGTAGGTGATTTTCAGGTTTCAACGTCAAACACGGTATCCACTTAGCGAACTGTTGAATAACCCTTGACATCACCCAGACCTCACTTACCCGATTGGCGGATTGACTGGCAAAACTTGTTAGCCAGATCCTCAAAAGTCCTTTCCCTCTGGGAGAGATGTTGGGGGTGAGGGCGATAGACTTTTGTCAGTCAACCAGCCTACCCCCTCTAAGGTCTAGCTGGCCTAGACGTTAGGATCGCGTCCGGTGGCCACGGGCAGATCGGGCTGGGACGAATACTCTGTCCATGAGCCTTCATACAGTCGCACGTTGGGATAACCCAGCACGTGCTTGAGCACCACATATTGCAGAGAAGCTTCCCGCCCGGTGCTGCACGTCATAATGATCGTGTCGTTGGGGGTAACATTGCGGCGGGCGAGCAGGGCGCGGATTTCATCCAGGGTCTTGATTTGGTGGAAGTTGTCTTCACCCAAGGTGAAGGTAGGCCAGGGGATATTCTTCGCGCCAGGGATGTGGCCATTGCGGATGAACAGATTCTCTTCTCCGGCAAACAGGGCGGCAGGACGAGGATCAATGAAGGTGACTTGGGCGCTACGGTTATTCACAATCGATCGCACTTCGTCTAGGGAAACCCGGATGGCGGAGTTGTCGCGTAGGGTAAAGTTGCCTCGCTGGTACTGCGGGAACTCTTTGGTCACGGGTAGGTTGGCATCTCGGTAGGCTTTGAATCCGCCATTCAAGATAGAGACCTGACCGGAATGACCAACCCGCTCCAGCAGGTAGGCCACCTGGGTGCTGCCCAGGATGCTGTTGCCGTCGGAATAAATCACCAGATGGCTGTTGTTGTTCACCCCGGCATCTTGGAACAGGGATTCAATCTTCTGCTGTTCCCAAAACTGCACCGGCAGGCGACCGTTGGGGCCACGGAAGGTATTGTCGGCAATGTTCACCGCCCCCGGAACGTGGGCATTGATGTATTCCAGTGGATTAATCCGCACATCCAAAATCCGCAGGTTGGCATCCTGGGAATGCTCCGCCACCCACTGGGGAGTAACAAAATCAATCGTCGTGGCCGCCTGACTGGGATGCACCAGTCCGGGCAGCGTCACCACGGCCAGCGCCGCGACAATAAAGGAAACGATCTGTATTTTCCAGATCCGCAGTTGCTTAAACATTGTCTTGAGACTCCTGTGTTTGTCTACTGGTGTGTATCTACTGAATTTCAACTTTTCTTTTCACTTCTAATTGCCTACCCGCCACTCCCTACCTCTTCACCAGCTTCGATGTACAGGGAATCTTGCTGCGATCGCCGCATATTCGCCACCGAAATCACCTCCAGCAGCCGCCCCTTGCTCAGGGTGATGGCCTCCAGTTTCTAGACAGTACATTGGGGCGACAAGGTGCTTGTCAATCTGTAAATCGAACTATACATGAATTTAAAAACATTTGCAATACGTCTGTAAATGTTTTTTGTATTTTATTGGTTTCGCTGAGTTGTGTAAATGCTGGATTCTTCGCTAGACAAGGGTTTCAGCTACTCGCTGCCGAGGGGAGTCAACCTCTGTCAAGGAAAATACCTCTTTGCCGGATTTGCCATAATTCCCCGAAGCCGAGTCATCCCCCCGCTCCCCCGCCCCCAGAAACATCCTCTGATTCATCATTGCATGACAGCAACAAGCGGTTTTAACCATGATTGGCTTCCAGGGCATTATGATAATGAACAGTATCGGCAAACAAGACTTTTCAGCTTGCTCAAGGCTGTATAACCAAGGCATTGCCCAGGCTAAACAGTAAATCAAGGACTGAAAAGCGATCGCGGATCAAAGATCCTAAACAAAGGGTGCGCCGAAAGGCTTCGTAGATTAGCCTGCCGATGTATTGTAACTATCGACTGACCTTTGATTAACCTTGATGAACCTTGATGTGTTAGGGCTAAAATATCCAGCGGTAAACAGCAGACGACTAATCACAAAAATCTACAATTGCCGAATTAATTGTGACTGGCAGCTAAATAACTGGTTACCCGGAGTCAAACTCCCCTTGCAGCAGGAGAGCGGTGCATGAGTGCGAAAGCTAAAAATAAGCCGAAAATTTTGCTTGTGGATGATGAAGCCTCAAATCTCGAGCTACTTTATCGCACGTTATATCGAGATTATGAGGTATTTCAAGCGAGTAATGGTCTGCAAGCTTTAGAGATTTTAGCCCAAGATCAGGAGATTGCCGTCATTGTCTCCGATCAGCGGATGCCGTTAATGAGTGGAACCGAACTCCTCAGCGTGACAGCGACCCAGTACCCGGATATTATTCGGATTATTTTGACTGCTTATACGGACGTAGAAGATTTGGTGGATGCGATTAACTCTGGCAAGGTGTTTAAATATGTCACCAAACCTTGGAAAACCGACGAACTGCGAACCTTGGTCAGCCAAGCGGTGGATACTCACAATGTGCTGAAAGCTCGCACTACCGAACTCTGCCGCACGTTGCGCCAAGAGTCCCTGTTGAATGCGGTGATTAACACCATTCGATCGCGCACCAGTGAAGCGGAAATCCTTCAGACCATTGTGGAAACCGTGGGTCAAATTTTTGACGTGAGTTACTGCATTTTGCGGCCATTGCACGATGGACGGTTGGCGGATGAATGGTTTCTCTATCAAAACAAAAAAGATAGACCCATAGAGGTGAGAGGGAAGAGGAAAGAGGAAAAAGCCAGAGAAACTGAACCTATTTCACCTCAGTCACCTCAGTCACCTCAGTCCTCCCACTGGGAAATTTCCGACAGTCTGCTGGCTCAAACTTTATGGGAAACCACGGATATACTGGTGATTAATGACGTAGAAACCGACGAGCGCTTTCAAGAAAACACCCCAGAAATCGCTCAACGGCGACAAACCTACGCCGCTGCCAATATTCGTTCTAGTTTGATTGTGCCTTTAATGTTCCGCCTGGATCTGCTGGCGGTTTTAGCCTTGCATCAATGCGGTCAGCCTCGGGTCTGGAAAGATGATGAAGTGCAACTGGGGTTTATGGTCGCGGATCAAGCTTCTCTCTCGTTGTCCCAAGTGCGAGCTTATGAACAAGTCCAAGCTTTAGCTAAACGCGAAGCTCTGATTAACACGATTACCACATCCATTCGCTCTAGTCTCAACCCGAAAGATATTTTTGCGGCGATTACCCAGCAACTGGGAGAAGCGTTGCAGGTGGATGGTTGTGCCTTGTCTCTTTGGACGGAAAATGATGAGTATGTCCAATGTGTGGGCTTGTACGAAAAAGGCGGTTCTTCGGTGGTCCGAGGAGAAGGGGATCATCCCCCGAATGCCATTCTCGACCAGGGAGAAATCCCTCGTATGGATTCAACGGCGATCGGGCGATCGCTGCCCCGGTCTGTAGTGCCGATATCGGGAAATCCGGTGCATCAGCAACTCCTCGCCACCCAAGAACCTGTGGTGATTAAGGATCTACAGGATATGCCCGAACTGGAAATGCTGGATATTCCTGTAGGCATGGATCACACCCAAGAGCAATTTCTCTCCCCGTCTAGAGCTCTGTTGGTGGTGCCATTGCTTTCTGATGGCAAAATTATCGGCAGCATTTCCCTGCGCCATCATCACACCCCTCGTCGCTGGCTGCCTTCCGAGATTGATTTGGCTCAAGCAGTGGCCGCCCAAGCCGCGATCGCGGTGCAGCAGTCTCGGCTTTATCAAACCACCCGACAACAAGCGGAAAGACTTCTGGAACTTGATCGCCTCAAAACCGAATTTTTTCAGAATATTTCCCATGAATTTAGAACCCCCTTAACCCTCACCATTGGGCCATTAGAGTCCGCCGTTCAACATCAGAAAGATTTACCCTTAGAACAGGCAGAAATTGCCCTGAGAAATTGTCGCCGCTTACTGCGATTAGTCAATCAACTGCTCAACTTACAGCGCCTCGATGCCGGTCGGATGCAGCCGACGTTTCGCCCCTGTAATTTCATTGAATTTGTTGAACAAACTGTGGATACTTTTCGCCATTACTGTGAGCGAAAAGGACTTTATTTAGAAACTAGAATTAGTTATTGTCCACCCCTTTATTTGGACTTAGAAAAGTTTGATAAAGTTTTGTATAACTTGCTCTCCAATGCCATGAAATTTACCACTCCACCGGGTAGCATTACCGTTTCCGTGGAACAAAGTGGCAATTATTGTATGTTACGGATTAAAGATACGGGGATTGGGATTAGAAATGACCAAATCCCCCATTTATTTGAACGCTTTCGCCAAGCAGAAGGTTCGGTCAGTCGGTCTTATGAAGGCAGTGGATTAGGATTAGCATTAGCCAAAGAATTAGTCCAACTTCATGGAGGTCAAATTACCGTTGAATCCGTGTATGAAAAAGGCAGTACCTTTACGGTTTGGCTGCCTATTGGTTGCTCTCATTTGCCCCCAGAGCAAATTATTGAAGTGCCTACGGGAGTGATGCCCAGTCGAGTGGATGTGGAATTAGCAGATTTAGAAGTGGAAACAGAAATCGACAATTCCGAAGAAGATTTAAGAAGATTAGCCGCAGAAATTATTAGCGCCGAAGCCGCTAATAACGCATCCGCAAATCTGAGGAATGGGGAAACCAAACTCTTGACTGATTCACTGGTAAAACCTCATCCTTTGATTTTAATGGTGGATGATAATTCAGACTTGCGGCATTATGTGGCAGGAATTCTCAAAGAACAACAGTATCTCACTATTTTAGCTCGCAATGGCGCCGAAGGATTTCAAATGGCGCAAAAATATCAACCAGATTTAATTGTGGCGGATTTAATGATGCCTTTAGTATCGGGATTGGATCTGATTAGAATGGTGCGCGATTCCGAAAATTTAAAGGGAATTCCGGTGATTTTATTAACGGCTAAAGTGAATGAAGATACTCGGGTCGAAGGGGTAGAACAAGGGGCAGATGCTTATTTGGGCAAGCCATTTAATGACCGAGAATTGTTGGCATTGGTGCGGAATCTTTTGGCGTTGAAAGAAAATGAACGACGAGTAAAAGAGTTGAATAGTTATTTAACTGAGTCGGTGTTAAAACGGTTTTTACCTCCAGGGATGGTACAAAAAGCCGCGAGGGGAGAATTGCAGTTAGATTTAACGCCAGAACCTCGGTTAATTACGATTTTGTTTAGTGATATTGTCGGCTTTACTCAAATGTCGAATAATTTGCGATCGCGCCGAGTGGCGGAAATATTAAATGAATATTTAGATGCCATGACTCAGGCAGTTTTTGAGCATTCGGGAACTGTGGATAAATTCGTGGGGGATGCGATTATTGCGATTTTTGGCGCACCAGAAGAATGCACCCCCAATGAACAAGTGACCAATGCTTTAGCCGCTGCTAGAAAAATGCAGCGATCGCTGATTCAACTTAATAAAAAATGGCAAGCCCAAGGACTCCCAGAGGTCAAGTTTCGCTGTGGCATTCATCAAGGAACGGCGGTGGTGGGAATGTTTGGTAATGCGGAACGGTCTGACTATACGGCGATCGGGCCGAGTGTGAATATTGCCGCCCGACTCCAAGAAGCCTCTGAACCGAATCGAATTTTAGTTTCCGCCGCTGTCGCGGACTATTTGAATGATGATGAAATTATCAAGTATCAGCCCTTAAAACTCAAAGGGATTGATGAAACGGTTTTAACATTTTTGGTGAAGAATTGATTAGATTTATTGTAGGGGCGTGATCTTTCTCGCAGGAGAAACCGGGTTTCTGGGTTCCTACCGGGGCGATCGCGCAGCGTGCCGGAGGCATATCGTTTAGCAGCCTACAAGAAACCCGGTTTCTGAAGCGGAGGGACTTTCGGGGCTTACGGAGCAGGGGGCAGGGGGGTCCGCCGTCGGATGAGGGGATGAGATGTAGGGGCGCTACGTCCAAGCGCCCTTATGCTTCCCCGCTCCGGAAGCTCCTCTGCTCCGGGGCAACCACCGCCACGGAAAAGCCCCTACCTCTGTCCTCCTCTGCACCCCCGCTCCTCCGCCCCCCCGCTCCCCCGCACCCCCGCCCCCCCGCACCCCCGCTAATTAAACTTCTGGGTGCCAGGTGCCATGAAATCCCATCGGCACTATTTCTGGTAGGGCTAAACGACAGACTGGGTTTTCATCCAGGCGATCGCTGTCAAAAATCCAGACCTCACTTTTGCCATCATCGTTGCCATCATCATTGCCATCAAAGACGACGGCGATCAGCCAGCCCTGTTGCGGATTTTCGGGATTAGATATATACAGTGGTTCTGTGGGATAGCGATTAGCCCCTAAGTCCGCTGCGGTGAGGGTTTGGGTCTGATGGTCATAGCGGGCGATCGCGCCTAAAAGTTCCTCCCCAATATTCACATCTTCTCGATGCAAGGATAAATAGGTAAACCGGGCCGGTTGTCCCACCGCTGCCGGTGCCACCGAGGGAAATTCGCAACCCCTTTCTACCAGAGGTTCTTGGTCTTGCACCACCGCAGTTTTTGGGTCTAAATAAATCCGCCAGAGGGTGCCTTTGGCTATCGTTTGCGCCTGACCCGTGGCAACTTCTTTGAGATATTGATTGGTGGAAAAGTCTGCATATTTGACCAAATCCACGATTAAATTCCCCTGTTCATCCTGATATCCATTGCTAAAATGCCATTGAAACCAAGGATCGGTTTCATTGCCGCTGACCACTTCCAAGGTATCCCGGTTGATGATTAAAATTTGGGTTCCCAATTCAGGTCGCCACATTAGGGAATCACTAAAGCTTTTTAAGTGAAACAGGGCGGAGAATAGTTGCAACCGGACTGGGGAAATGAAAAAGACCAAATATTCACCCGCGAGTACAAAGTCGTGAATTAAGGGCACTCCATCGATTTCCACGGTGGAATGTTTTTGGATTTTGCCAGCGCGATCGCATACATAAAGATGTAATAGGGAATTTTTGCCCGGTGTCACCCCAAAATTATAAATATTTCCCGTCAAGGGATCGCGCTTCGGGTGCGCGGAAAAAGTCCAACCGTTTTTTAGCCCTTCTAAGTTATCCGTTCCCCAGGTTTCCAGGGTTTGTAAATCCAAAGCGTAGGGATATCCTCCTTCCCAGAGGGCTAACAATTTATCCGGCAGGGCTAAAACCGAGGTATTGGCGGCATTTTTGACACTCTTGGTAAAGCGATCCCAGATAGAACCGGGCGGCATCATGCCATAACCAGCAAACAAAAACTCTCCAGCGGCTTCTTCTTCCTGATAACCGGCAGTTTGCACATATCGGTAAGAGGCGATCGCGCCAGCATCGGTAAAATGTACCGCCAACACCGCTCCATCCCCATCAAACCAATGGCCTACTTTCACCCCGTTTCGTTCTAAACGGGCTGGCCCATTTCTATACAAAGACCCGCGTAACCCAGGGGGCAACTCCCCAAAAATCACTGGCAACGTCACCGCCGTAAATTCCGTGGCGGGTCGTTCCAGGGCTTTTGACCAGCTTTTTAATGTCGGCAACGGATTCAACCTCACAATTTCCTGACAACTTAATTATTTAATTGTTATCATGCCATTCGGTCAGTTAACCAAGGGAGTCCACTGGTTTCAGATTAGATATAGAGTTCTTTTCTCCGCTCACTGGTTTTTGCCAAAATAACTTTGCTAAAATAACAGTCGTTGTATTACTTAGATTCATTTAGTCTTTGACTCAATCCATAGAAATATCCAGTATAGATACTCTTGCACAAGAGCTTGCAGCGATCCAACAAACTGGATCTAAACGAATTGCTATCTTAGGATCGCGTCATGTGCCGATTACTCATCAAAACTTAATTGAGTTAATGAGTTATGCCCTAGTTTTGGGCGGAAATCGGGTGATGACATCGGGATCCACTGGCACCAATGCAGCGGCGATCAAAGGAGCCATGCGAGCCGATCCCAATATGCTGACGGTTATTTTACCGCAAACCCTGGAGCGGCAACCCCGTGAATCCCGCGAACAGCTTTCCCGCGTGATCCATTTGGTGGAAAATTCCAGCAACGATCACTTATCTCTGGGGGAAGCAAGCACGTTATGTAATCGACAGATTATTTCTCGCTGTCAGCAACTCATCTGCTTTGCTTTTCACGACAGCCAAACCCTGCTGCAAACTTGCCAAGAAGCTGAGGAACAACGCCGTCTGGTTACGTTGTTTTATTTTGATTAAGACCGGGTTCTCGAACCTTGTGCTTTCTTTGCTATTTGAAATTAAGGCAAAGAATTTCCCTCAATTTCCATGACCGCTTCTATGACAGCACCGAAGTAGTGAGGCATTTTCTATTTTCTCACTGGGCTAAGTATTCAGAGATCGTCCCATTGAAGGCGATCGCCGATCCATTGGCTGATCGCGTTCTGGCAAATAATTTGCGATCGCTGAATTCTTATCCCATAAAAACATGGTTCCCACCTACATAGGAGAAAATTTCTAATTCATATCATTTCACTTCATGCCCACTACCAATCAAATACCCCCTGGCTGGAGAAAGTCCGTTTTCTCTATTCCCAGGGGGTATTTGTTATTTATAGTTATTTCAATTCTGCTTGATCTAATGCTGTAGGGGCGAATGGCCATTCGCCCCTACATACAGAAATTAAATCTCTTATTTAAATTAAAATTAATATAATTATATCGCTTTTAATTTATTGGATTTTTTCGCATCTAAGTAGGTGGGCAGAAATAACCACAGACCATATCAGAAGAAAAGAGGAAAGAGGAAAGAGGAAAGAGGAAAGAGGAAAGAGGAAAGAGGAAAGAGGAAAGTGAAAAGTGAAAAGTGAAAATAAATATCACTATTCACTATTCACTATTCACTCTTTTCTCTCTTCTCTATTCTCTCTCCTTCCTATATGCGGGAATCCAAAGCCTATCGGCGGGGAACGAAAAGTGCAATTAATTATGTTCACCTACTTAAGTAATTTAATATTAACCCAATAATACCCCGCTGTTTCCACGAAAGCAAGTTATTTTTTCCCACGGTTTGGGTGATGCGATCGAGGATAATTGCTAATAGAACAATTCCTAAACCGCCTACTGCTGCTAGTCCAATATCCAAACGTCCTACTCCTTGTAACACCATTAATCCTAAGCCTGGAACGGCAATCATTGAAGTCACTACAGACATAGATAATGCCATTAAAATTGCTTGATTTACCCCCGCTAAAATCGTTGGCATGGCTAGAGGAATTTGGGCTTCCCAGAGCACTTGGTTGGGGGTTGAACCAAAGGCGATCGCGGCTTCGACGACTTCTGCGGGTACTTGCCGAATGCCTAAATTAGTCAGACGAATTAAAGGGGGCAAAGCGAATATAATTGTCGCAATTACTCCCGGTACTTCCCCAATGCCAAACAGCATCACTACCGGCACTAAATAAACAAAAGTGGGCAAGGTTTGCATTACATCTAATAAAGGCTGGATGATTTTTTCCAGGCGATCGCTGCGAGCACAAGCAATGCCTAAAGGAATTCCTATGACTAGACAAAATATCACCGCCGTTATGACTAAAGACAGGGATACCATTGCTTCTTCCCAAATGCCCAAAAAACCAATTAAAGTTAACCCAATTAAGCTATAAATAGCCATTTTTCTGCCAGCTATTTGCCACGCGATCGCCCCCAATATGACTAAGAATATTAAGGGTGGGGTAGCTACAAAAATTGATGCAATACTTTCTAAAATTACCTTAATCGGCAAGGCAATCGCTTGAAATACAGGCCTAAATTGTTGCACTATAAAATTAATTAACGCCGTAATCCAATCATCCAGCGGAATTGTATAACTCTCGAAAGGATTTAACAGCGAATTTAACCAAACTTGATGATAAGCCATGATAATTGCCAGTAAAATTATTTGAATCAGGTTGAAAAATATAGCTGGTATTATCGGGATTACTTTTTCTGGATTCCCGCGCGGGAATGACAGGGTTTTTTGTCCTTAATCACTCTGACAAGTGCTGTATATTTTTCAACCAAGAATAAATGGCTGTTATAGCGGTTTTCTACTGAGTAAACCACATTAACCGCCAGGGAATGAATCCCCGTAGGGGTCAACGGCCGTTGACCCCTACGGGGATTTCTATCCCCGCCTGCTGTGGTTTATTAATCTAAAAACCACTGTTATAGAAACATCTAAAAATGTATTCATTCAGCCGCTTGTTTAGCTTGTGCTAACCAACTATCAAACAGGGCTTGATTTTGGCTGACCCATTCTGCCCCATGACGGCGAATATCTTTGACCCGATTTTCCCCATTTTTAATTCTTAAGCTTTCAGCATTCATATCAGCGACGGGAATTTTCACTAATTCAAACCAGCGTTTAGCCACTGGATTTTTGGCCAAAAAATTAGGATTGGCCACAATTCGCTGCTGAGTTCTGACTAAGCCAAAATTTTTGCCATTCATCACCGTATCTTTTGCGGTGATTTTGCCCATACTTTCCGGCAGAGAAGTAAAAGGAACTTCTAACCAAACCACGTCGCGATCGGGCTGAAAAACTGCACCAATCCAGTGGGGATTATAGGCAAAGAAAATAATCGATTGCCCTTGTTGGTAACGGGCGATCGCATCAGCCATTAATGCCGCATAATTGCCTCTATCTTGCTCAACAGTTTGCTCAAGTCCGTAAGCTTTAATTTGATGGTCGATCGCTAATTCACAAACCCAACCAGGAGTGCATCCGACTAAATTTGCCTTGCCATCGCCATCAGAGTCAAAGAGTTTGGCCAGTTTGGGATCTTGCAATTGGGCGATATTTTTGATATTATATTTAGTGGCAGTTTTTTGATCGATTTGATAGCCAGCGATGCCGTCGGGAGTAATAATTCCCACGGGCTGAAGTTTGGCTTGTCCCCCAGCATTTTCAAAAAATAGTTGGTGTGCCGGGTCATAGTAAACGGTGCTATAATCTAAATCCCCATTGGCGATCGCCAGATAAAGAGCCGGGTAATCTAATTCTTTGGGCGACGCTATTTTATAGCCCAATTTTTCTAAACCCATATTCACAATTTCTATTTGAAATCGCTCATCAATCCAACTACTATGGGCGGAACGAATAGTTAATTGTGGTGCGGAAGATGTTTGATTGTCTGTAGATTTTATCTGCGGTTGACAGGCAGTTAAGCCAGTTAATACCGTGCCGAATACGCTGCTTAATACGGTGATGAGGACGAGTTTTTGCCAGGGTTTTGGGGATGGTTGGAATATCATGGTTTTTTTTCAGGGTAAACTAATTATTTGCAAAATGCGGTGACAGGACTCAGACTGTTTAAGATATCGGATATTTGAATTGTCCCCATCAATTTTTCTTGGTCATCAACGACAGCGATCGCCTGGTTGAGTTGACAAAGGGGAAAGATATTTTCTACAGGGGTTACAGCGCTGACAATGGGAAATTGGCGGGTCATAATTTCGGTAATATCCTCTTTTCCTAGGGCGATCGCTGCTTCCAGAGTGGTTCGGTTGAGCAAACCCACGGGTTTACCATTGGAGGAAATCACATACATTTGGGTTAATTGATTTGCTGACATTTGTTCAAGTGCAACTTTGGCCGATTCACCCAAAATTAATGATACAGTTTCACGGGCAATTGTACCCGCTTTTAGGACTTGCGCCCGGTTAACATCTTGAAGGAAAGCGCGGATATAATCGCCCTGGGGTTGAGTGATTAAGTCTTCCGGTTGACTCACTTGAACAATGCCGCCATCTTTCATCACCGCAATGCGATCGCCCAATCTTAAAGCCTCGTGAATATCGTGGCTAATAAACACAATCGTCTTGTGCAATTCTGTTTGCAATCGGAGTAACTCGTCCTGCATTTCTCGGCGAATAATTGGGTCAAGGGCACTAAACGGTTCATCCATCAATAAAATATCCGCATCCGTCGCCAAAGCGCGGGCTAAACCTACCCGTTGCTGCATCCCCCCACTCAGGGAAGAAGGCAAATAATCAGCCCATGCTTCTAAACCCACCCGTGCCAAATTTTCCCAGGCTTTTTCACGACATTTAACTTTGCTGACTCCGCGAATTTTCAATCCATAAGCCACATTTTCCGCCACGGTTTTATGGGGCAATAAACCAAATCCTTGAAAAACCATCGACACCTTAGTTAAGCGAATTTCCCGCAGTCTTTTTTCATCCATCCGCACCACATCTTCTCCATCAATATAGATATGTCCGCTGGTGGGATGAATCAATCGGTTAAGACAACGCACCAGGGTAGATTTGCCGGAACCGGATAATCCCATGATCACAAATATTTCTCCCTGGGCGATCGACAGAGAAACATCGGCAATGCCCACAACATGATTGGTTAATTGTAAAATTTCATCTCTGGTTTTTCCCTCGCGAAAAAGTTGCAAAGCATACCGAGGGTTGGAACCATAGATTTTAATCAGATGTTCAATTTGAATTTTCGGCATTAAATTCATAAAAAAATATACTTTTATTGGGGCAAAAGAAACCGGGTTTCTGTTGTCAGGAACAAGGATAACTGTGGTAACCAGAAAAGAAACCCGGTTTCTGGGTTTCGTAGCTGGTTTTTGTTCCTTGGGGGAAAAGAAACCGGGTTTCTGTTGTCAGGAACAAGGATAACTGTGGTAAGCATAAAAGAAACCCGGTTTCTGGGTTCGGTCTCTGGGTGTGTTTTCTCAACCTAACCTAAAAATCAAAAGGTGATTTCGGCTTATTTTGAGATGTTTCGGGATTGTAAACGGGTTTAATCGGGTAAGGTATGGTAATTCCTTCGATTTGATACCGCTTAAATAGCTTTTTAATAAATTCATGTTTAATCAACAAATGATCGATAAATTCTTTGACCTCCATATAAACCGTGAAATTAATACTAAAATAGCCAAAACTATGATACCGGATAAATGGTTTAAAATTAGAAACACCTCCGGGAACATCTCGCATAATTTCTTTGGCAACTTCCAGAGTCACTCTTTCAACTTTTTCTAAATCACTATCATAACTGACTCCCACTTCTACTAAAATCAGCATGGTTTTTTCCGGGAGATGATAATTTTTAAAGGTAGAGGCAACCAGTTCCGCATTGGGAACGATAATTAAATTATTGGGATATTCTCGAATTGTGGTATGTCGCCAAGTCACATCAGTAACATATCCTTCTTCTCCGGTTTCTAGTTTGACATAATCTCCGGGATTAACTTTGCGAGACATAATTAAATTAATCCCACAAAATATATTTGATAGGGTACTTTGTAGGGCTAAACCCACGGAAATTCCCCCGACCCCTAATGCGGTGAGTAATGGGGTGATGGAAATTCCCAGGGATTGCAGGATGATTAAGAAGCCAATGATAAAAATTAATAGTCTGGTGAGGTTTTCAAACAAAGATGTTAATGGTAAAAAACCTTCGGCTGTTTGACTATAGAGGCGAATAAATCCAATGGCTATTTTAGAGAAAAATAGGGTGGTATAGCCTAAGATAATAATTAAAATTAATTGAGATAAAAATGACTGCCATTTAGGGCCAAGAGAGCTACTAATTAGGGCAGCATAAATTCCGGCTACAAAGAAAATTAAGAAAGGAATTCCCCGCACAGAGTCAGTTAGGAATCGATTGAATTTAACTCCTCGTTGAATCAGGATTTTTTTGACTTGGCTAACAATTCTTTTTTCAAAGATGATTCCGCCAATCAAACCAGCGAGGATTAATCCAGTTGGGACTAATAATTTAATTAATATTGCACTAGAAATCATGGGAGTTTCCTTGGGCTTCAGGGGCAGGGGTGTGGGGTTTAGGGAAGAGTGAATAGTGAATAGTGAATAGTGAATAGTGAATAACGAATAGTGAATAGTGAATAGCAAATAGTGATATTTCTTTTGTACGGGCTTCCTTGCGAAGCCCATGCCGTCAGGCTATATGGCCATTCGCCCCTACCACTTTTGTACGGGCGAATGGCCATTCGCCCCTACCACTTTTCACTTTCTTCCCGATGGCGGCTCCACACCCTACACCCTACACCCCACCTCTAGGCTTACTGCTATAATGTAACGATTATTGTCAGGACAAAGACACTGATGGCCAGAAACGAACTATTACAAATTCGCCTAACTGGACAGGAAAAAGAGCGTTTGCAAGCAGAAGCAGAACGACGCGAGGTTTCTATGTCGGAAGTGATTCGTGACTATATTAAGAGATTGCCAAAAGTTAAGAAAAAATTCTAATATTGCTTAAGATTGCTTAAGATTGCTTAATCGTGTCTGTCTTCTAGGTTAGGGATTGGGTCTGTGTAAATTTTTCGCATTAAATCCTTAGTATGCCTGAATTTTAGCCGGTTTTAGCCCGATCGCTCTCACTCCACGAGAACTCACCAACATCGCCAGAGATATTGGCCAATATTATTGTTATTGCTTAGGAAATAATATGTCTAAACCAAAAGTTGCCCCGTATGGATCGTGGAAATCCCCCATTACCTCGGATCTGATTGTCGCTGGATCGGTGGGACTGGGGGGGATTACTTGGGACGGTGCAGATATTTATTGGTTGGAGATGCGCCCTTCGGAAGGTGGACGGAATGCGATCGTGCGTCGAACTCCCGATGGCAAAATTGCCGACTGTACGCCGAGGGACTTTAATGTTCGCACCAGGGTGCATGAGTATGGCGGCGGTTCGTTTGCGATCGCCGATGGGACGATTTACTTTTCTAATTTTGCCGATCAACGGATCTATCGCCAAACTCTTGACGGTCAACCGGAACCTATCACCCCAGAAGGTGCGATGCGTTATGCCGATTATATCCTGGATCGAGAACGGGGACGGTTGATTGCAGTCCGGGAAGACCATCGGGGAGAAGGGGAACCAATTAACACTATCGTCAGCATTAATCTACATAATTCCGAAGATATCCAAATCTTAGTTTCGGGAAATGATTTTTACTCTAATCCCCGCCTCAGCCCCGACGGAAAACAACTTTGTTGGGTTACTTGGAATCATCCGAATATGCCCTGGGATGGGACAGAATTATGGGTTGCCTCTGTCCGTGAGGATGGATCTTTGGCCAAGGCTGAATTAATCGATGGTGGACCGAATATTTCTATTTTTCAGCCAGAGTGGTCGGAGGATGGGTCGTTATATTTTGTCTCTGACCGTACCGGCTGGTGGAATCTTTATAAATTCCAACAAGAAACGGAGATGCCTCTGTGTGAAATGGCCGCCGAATTTGGCCTACCGCAGTGGGTTTTTGGGATGTCTACTTATGCTTTAGCATCGCCAAATGAAATCATTTGCACTTATACTCAAAACGGAATTACTTGTCTGGCGAAGTTAAGCACCAAAACGGGCAAGCTGGAACCAATTAACACGCCTTATACTTCCATGTCTGGGCCGAAAGTTTCTGGGAATCAAGTGTTATTAATTGCTGGTTCGGCGACTACCCCGACTTCGGTGGTTTTGCTGGATTTAAATAGTGGCGAATTCCAGGTTCTCCGCAAGTCTTCCCAGTTAGAAATCGATCCGGGTTATTTGTCGGAACCGCAGTCGGTAGAATTTCCCACGGAACATGAACTCAGCGCTTATGGGATTTTTTATCCGCCGAAAAATCAGGATTACCAAGCCCCAGAAGGTGAGTTACCCCCGTTGGTGGTGAAAAGTCACGGCGGCCCGACCGCAGCAGCAGATAGCAGTTTGAATTTACGGATTCAATATTGGACTTCGCGGGGGTTTGCGGTGTTGGATGTGAATTATGGCGGCAGTACCGGGTATGGTCGCCAATATCGCGATCGCCTCAAAGGTCAATGGGGTGTGGTTGATGTGGATGATTGCGTGAATGGTGCGGCTTATTTGGCAGAACATGGATTTGTGGATGAAAATCGCCTCTGCATCGCTGGGGGGAGTGCGGGAGGCTATACTACCCTTTGCGCCCTGACATTCCGCGATCGCTTCAAAGCCGGAGCCAGCTACTATGGGGTGAGTGATTTAGAAGCTTTGGCCACAGATACCCATAAGTTTGAGTCCCGCTATCTCGATCGCCTGATTGGGCCTTATCCAGAAAAGAAAGAACTGTATCGTCAGCGATCGCCCATTCATTATTGCGATCGGCTTTCCTGTCCCGTCATATTTTTTCAGGGATTGGAAGATAAAATTGTGCCCCCGAATCAAGCGGAAATGATGGTTAATGCCCTGAAAGCCAAAGGTTTACCCGTCGCCTATATTGCTTATGAAGGAGAACAACATGGGTTTCGTCGGGCAGAAAATATCATCCGCACTATTGACGGAGAATTTTATTTTTACGCCAAAGTCTTTGCCTTTGAACCTGCCGAAGATTTGACACCTGTGCTGATTGAAAATTTATAGAACCGATAGAACCAGCGGAAAATATTCAGCTTTAGGTTGGCTATCGTGAACCTAACTCAGACTTGTCGGGGTCAACGGCTGTTGACCCCGACGGGGACTACTCCGGTCATCAGCTTTCCGCGATCACCTCAGCTAAAGTTTGTAATAATTGGCTGCTGGTGTAAGGTTTCAACAAAAATCGCTTCACATTCGCGTCTAAAGCTAGTTGTTGATTACTCAGTAATCCACTAATGGCAATAATTTTAAGCTGGGGATTCATTTTTTGCAGAATATCGATCGCCGTCACCGGATCTAGATTAGGCATAATCATATCCATAATTACCACCTTGACTTCCTGTTTATTTTCCACATAGAGAGCGATCGCTTCGATCGCATCACTAGCGGTCAGGGTTCTGTAATTATAGTTCTCTAAAGTCGTCTTGGTAATCTCTTGAATCAGCATCTCATCATCTACAATTAAAATCATTTCGCCCTGGCCTCTAGGGATTACTTCTGCTAGGCTTTTGCCGCTGACTTCCCCGGAGGTTGAGGGTAGGAAAACTTGAAAAGTCGTCCCTTTTTCCAACTCCGTATTAACCTTAATAAACCCGCCATGATTTTTGACAATTCCCATCACCGTGGATAAGCCTAATCCGGTTCCCTTCCCGGTTTCTTTAGTGGTGAAAAATGGCTCAAAAATTCGGTCTAATACCTCTGGAACAATGCCGCTGCCGGTATCTGCTACTGTCACCACTACATAAGCACCGGATTTGGCTTCTAAATTCATCGCTGCGTAATTTTCATCTAATTGACGATTTTCGGCAGAAATGGTTAAATTACCTCCCTTTGGCATGGCATCCCTGGCATTCACCATCAGATTCATAAAAACTTGGTGCATTTGAATAGCATCCGCTGAAATTGTCCAGAGTTCTTTGGTAGGAATTTGAGTTTTAATGGCGATCGCTTTGGGGAAGGTATGTTGAGCAATCCCGCTAACTTCTAGCAGGACATATCCTAATTGTAGTGTAACCAATTGACCCTCGGTGCTGCGACTGAACAGGAGAATTTGCTTGACTAAATCAGCCCCACGTCTCGCACTCATGGTTAGGTAAGCTAATTGTTGCTTGGTTCTTGCATCAACGTTAGTTAATTTGAGCGGCAGGATTTCACTAATTCCCAAAATCGGGGTCAAAATGTTATTAAAATCATGGGCAATTCCCCCCGCTAAGGTGCCGATACTTTCTAAGCGTTGAGCATGATAAAATTGTTCTTCAAGTTGTTTTTTTTCCGTAATATCACTGTTGACAATTAGGATAGATTTTGCTTCATCGAATAAATTTTCTACCAGCGTCCAGCTACTATCGACGATGATTTTTTGCTTGGTTTTGGTGATTTGCTGTAGTTCCCCTTGCCAGCTACCCTGAGCGAGAGTTGTTTGTATGGCTTCCTGATGTTGCTCTTTTTGATTAAATAGCTTTTCGGTTTTTTGGCCTAAAACTTCTGCGGCAGTCCAGCCATATAAACGTTCCGCTCCTTGATTCCAGAATAAAATTCGATGTTCTAAATCTTTGACAAAGATGGCATCGGTGGAAATATTCAGTAATGCAGCTTGTTCCGCAATTTTGTTCTCGGCTTTTTTGCGATCGGTGATATCCGTGGAAATCCCACACACTGCATAAACTTCTCCCAGACTATTAGCAAAAGGAAATTTCCAACTGATATAGGTATGTACTTCATCGCCGATAGGCAGGGTTTCTTCCACTTCTATAACTTGGTTATGTTCTATAACATACCGATTATTGATGGCAAAGGTATCAGCAATCTCAGGGGCGAAAAAATCATAAATATTTTTGCCGATGACTTGATCGGTAGTGGTGTTGAGCAGTGCCGCACAACGCTGATTCGCTAACAAATAGCGATTATCGCGATCGAGTAGATAAATCAAAGCTGGAGAATATTCTAAAATAGCTTTTAGTCTTTGTTCGCTTTCCAAGAGCGCTTGCTGGGCTTTTTGGCGTTCTAATAATTCTTGATGAGTTTGTTGATATAATTCCGATTGTTGAATGGCAATCCCCAACTGAATCGATAACTGTTTCATTAACTCGATTTCGGTGATTTGCCATTGGCGGGGGGCGCTACATTGATGCACAATTAATAAACCCCACAAGCGATCGCTTTGCAACAGAATGGGAACTACTAGGTTAGCTTTGACTTGAAAAGGTTGCATCAGTTGACGATAACAAGGCTGAATCTCCTCACTATTAAAATCCGGGCGAGTGCTGACCAGACCTTGCCGATAGATGTCCAGCCATCGATCGGCAAAACAGGGATCGAAAATATCGATATGAATAATTGCCGGATAATCTGGATGGACTGATTCGTTAATGACCTTTCCAGACCAATCCGGCTGAAACTTAAAAATTACCACCCGATCGGCTTTTAAGAAGTCTCTGACTTGATCCACCGTCCGCTGTAAAACTTCCTCAATATCTAAGGTTTTCCGGATATTTTGGGTAATGTTTTTGATTAGTTGCTCTCTGGCAATTTGTTCTTGAAAAGCGATTTCTGCTTGTTTGCGATCGGTAATTTCTACGGCTGTCCCTACTAGGCGATAAATTTTACCTGACTCATTTCTTAACGGGGATAAAGTGGTTAATACCCAGATTAAGCGATCGCGCCAGAATAACTGTTCCTCATAGGTGATACTCTGATTGGCTTGCAAACACCTCTGGTAATTTTGGCAAAGGCGTTTACCGATCTCAGGGCCAAACACTTGTTCCGGTGTTTTATACTGAAATTCCTGGAGCGTCAGTCCGGTAAACTCTTGGGCTGAAAGGTTGAGACTTCGGTAAAGGAAGTGGTTGTCTTCGGTGACATCCACCACAAAAATTGACGCTCGCACACCATCATAGATGCTGCTGAGAAAGGCTTCGGATTCCTCTCTGGCTAACTGCGCTTGTAAGCGATCGGTGACATCATTCGCGAGAACCAGTTCCGCTCTTCGCCCGGAAAATTCCAAGACATGAGAGACGATTTCTACCAGAATCAAACGCCCATCTTTTAATCGATGATGCCAAATTCCGGCAGCATCAATCCCTTGGTTTACTTCGGCTATATTTTCTCGCAGACGTGGGATATCTTCAGGAGAGCGAATATCGGCGATGGTCATTGACAAAAATTCGGTTTCAGAATAGCCGTACTTGGCCACTGCCGCCCCATTAACCGCTAAAAATCTGAGCGTTTCTACGTCGTAAACCCACATCGGTTGGGGATTGCATTTGAATATTAGGCGATAGCGTTTTTCGCTTTCTCGCAAGAAGGCTTCAGCGGTTTGTCGATCGGCTTCCAGGCGTTTGCGATCGCTGATATCACGGGAGTAGATAGCTAATCCACCGTCAGGCATGGGATAGACGCGATCGCCGATCCACATTTCCCACCGCTCATAGTAAAACTCGTATTCTAGGCTGATCCGCTCCTTCATCGCCTGGTGTAGAAGGACGTAGGGTTCGCTGCCAATCATGTCCGGGAACATTTGCCAGATATTTTTCCCCATCACTTCAGACCAACTCATGCCAATGTTGAGCAAAAATTTGTCATTGGCGAAGGTGCAACACCAGTCTTTATCCCAAACGATCAAAGCATCGGTGATACTGCCGAGAATGCCGTTGATAAAATTTTCTCGATTTCTCAAGGCTTGAATCGCTTTGGCAAGCTGAATTATTGACCAAAACTTCTCGACCGTTGCCTCCAGCAAAGCCACTTGATCCGGTCGCCAAGTTTGGGGAGTCCGGGCATTAATCGCCAGCACCGCTACCCAGCGTCCTTCATGGATACAGGGAATGCCCACAAATGCACCAATCCCTCTTTGTGCAAAGTTGTCCGCAAAGGGGGCCGTAGAGGGATCGGTGGCGACGTCAGGGACCACCACCGCTTCCCCCCTTTGAAAACGCTCTACTAGGTCCGGGAGAATCAGTTCTGATAAGCGATAGGTTCCCACCACACTGGGAATGTCTGCTTGGCGCCGCCAGTCTTGGGTGACGTGGCTGATATCTTCTGGGACATTCACCTCCTGCCAAACCACCCGCTCTACATTGAGATATTCGCCTAAACTTTTGATAGCTTCCCAGAGTATTGCCTCTGCATCATTTAGTTGTTCTAAGCGCCGATGCAGTTCATTGAGAAATTGCTGATTCTGTTGGGCGATTTTGCGATCGGTAATATCCAGGAAAACCGCTGTACCCATCCAGCAGGAGCTTGCTTCATCCCAGACGGCAAACTGAGAGGAGATAATCCAGCGCCAAGAACCATCTTTATGTAAAAAAGGATATTCTACGCTACTCGGTCGATGCAGCCGATAATCTTCAAATGCCCGATCCACAATCGTTTCTAAATCGGCGGCAGGGACGCGACTTGACCACAGAGTTTGATCCGCTAATAACTCTTCTGGGGTATAACCGAGGATTCTTTCGCACCCCGCCGACCAATATTCAAATTCCCATCGGCGATCGGGGAAGGCTTTATAATTGGCGATCGCGGCGATCGCTGTATCTAAAATTCTGCTTAATTCTGGTTTTGTTGCAGAAAGGGCAGAAGTAGTAAGCCACTGCGGTCTTGGGGTCTCCGTAGGCGCTAGAGCAAGTGACGCAATTTCTGATTGATTTTGAGCGTCTTGAGAATTACTTGCCCAGGGATTAAGCGGTGTCATCGGCCTAAAGGTAAATTTTAAAGGTATATGAATAGTTTAAATCACCTGTGTATAGTCTAAATGTTTGGCGAGCATCTCGTTTTTGTCGATTTGTAGAGCGCAGGCCGTTTTCCCTGCTTCTTCTGTAAATACACGGGGGATTTCCGAAACCCCTTGCAATAAGGATGTAATTGGCAACCCTGGATAGGCAAATTTGACCAGGCCAATCTCCATCTGAGGATCAATAATCATCCCTCGGCCAACGCGATCGCTCAACTGGATTCATCATTCACTAAAAACAAATACCTCCCTTTATTGTATGATCGATAACTGTTCATTGCCACTATTTCTTGCGGCCGAAAAAAAGCATCAAAAGCAACGGCAAAAACTAAATTTAAACTAATCTATATATGGTATCTTTTAGAGGCCAACCAATTTATGAATTTTTCATATCTATTACGAATATAAAAACTTGAATAAAATAGTTCATCGGAGTTAAAATCATTTTTTTGGCTAACATTTTTCTCGATTTTTGACTGTGATTCAGCGGCGATCGCCCCTACGCTTTTAGCATACCGTTGTAAATATTCTCTCCGGCTTCATCTCCGGTTTCATTCACAAAGCCGTTATTTTGTCCCCCGGTGTCCCACGCACAAGAGAGACAGGCGCTTTTATGGTTCTTTGCCTTGTAAAGCTTGGGGTAACTTTTTTTCTGCCCCATATTCGAGTCAAGGCAGACCGCCCCCGGTTTCTGGCAAATTTTCATCAAAAGGATGTTTTGTCATAGAATTACGGAAATTGACGCATCGTTAGCGCCAAATTATAGTGGAAAATGAACAGTCAAGGGTAAATCGTTAGTTATTTTCAGGCGTTAAAGCGAAGGAGTGCTATGGAAACGAAAAAACTTTACCGCAGCCGCAATGGAAAGGCGATCGCTGGAATTTGTGCCGGATTAGGAAAATACTTTCAAATCGATCCAGTCATCATTCGCCTAGGTTTTATCTTTTTAGCCTTAGCCGGTGGTCCTGGAGTCATCATTTATGTCATTATGTGGATAGTTGTCCCCGAAGAACCTTAAACCGAGAATCCTAACTTCATCCGCTGTTATTTCCTGGTTAATTGATATGACAAAAAAACAAAAATTTCCTTATCTAGTTGGTTCCAAATGGACTTCTACCAAACAAACTTGGGGTTGGCGACATTTCCAAGTAGTGAATCGCAAAAATGAGGGTAAATGGGTATTTGCAGAAATGGTCGCTTCTTGTGATGAGGAGGTGCGTTTCTGGTTAAATGCCAACCAACTAAAAGACCGTTCCCTCTGGCAACCGGGTTGGCAGTCTTTAGCAGAAATGGCCCAACCCGAACCAGAAAATTATTTTCAGAGTCTTGATTAACTCCAGGAAAAATTATTTTTATCCCAGGACAAATCAAGCCGATCAATATTGATCGGCTTGATTTGTCCAATTGTCAAAATCACAAATCAGTGCTATAGTATATGGTAAATTCAAAATATTTGTTAAATTCCTAACTCTTTTAACACTATGAGTCTCATTGGCAATATCATCTGGTTAATCTTTGGCGGTTTCGTGGCAGGCTTAGGCTACATTGTCGGTGGTCTGAGCATTTGCCTGACGATTATTGGTATTCCCTTCGGCATCCAATCGATTAAAATTGGCTTTGCCACTATGACCCCGTTTGGTAAAGAAATTGTGGAAAGCGAAAATGCCAATAATACCCTGCAAACCATTTTTAACATTATTTGGATTTTCTTGTTTGGTTGGGGAATTGCGATCGCGCATCTGGTATCTGCCTTAATTCTGGCGATTACCATTATTGGCTTACCCTTTGCCAAACAACATATCAAATTAGTCAACTTGGCCTTATTCCCCTTTGGTCGAGAATTAAAATAAGCTGACATAATTGGGACGGGTAATGTTCAAGATTAAAAATGGGTTATCGGGGAAATATTACGGAAAGAATGATTCGTTTAGCCAGCAAAATTGAAGCTATTTTATATCTCAAAGGTCAGCCATTATCCCTGGGGGAAATTGCTGAATTTGCCAAGTGTGAAAAATCTGAGGCGGAAGCCGCGTTAATTGAACTAATTGATGATTATGCCCGTCGAGATAGTGCCTTAGAAGTGGTGGAAACCGACAAAGGTTATGTGCTGCAATTACGGGAAACTTTTCAAGGGTTGGTGAGTGAATTAATTCCCGCCGAATTGGGGGTCGGAGCCCTGAGAACTCTGGCGGTGATTGCCCTGAAAAACCCGATTAGTCAAACCGAATTAGTCGATTTACGCGGGTCGGGGGCTTATCAGCACGTGCAAGAGTTAGTCGAACAAAATTTTGTTCGCAAACGGCGTCAGTCTGATGGGCGTTCTTATTGGTTGCACGTGACCAATAAATTTCATCAATACTTTCAGGTGGATAAGTTACCCAAGCAGTTAGAATTATCTTTGAAAAATTTGCCCAAAGATGAGGCGGAAACCCTGGAGGAAACCGAGGAGCAGAAAAAGGTAGAGGAATAGGGAAACCATTCCCGGATTTGGTGGGTTACGGCGGAGCCAAATATGGGGATGTTTTCCGCCAATTTTTCACCGCCTAACCCACCCTACGAATAACTTTTCTTGACCCCGACCCAAAATTTTATGCCTTGATTTACGTTTCAGACTATGTTAAAATTGGGGTAAATCCTTATAGAACTTTGCGGAGTTATGAAGTACAAAAAAATTGTCATTCCCGCGCAGGCGGGAATCCAGAAAATCTCTGTAATCTAATAAAAACCGCGATAGTCATTTTTTAATTTAGAGAACCATGATCTTAGAAGATTACTTTAATTTTTTAGCTGACGATGACATTCGGCTAAAAGGCACGAGAATCGGCATTGAAACAATTTTGTTTGACCACCTTTTTCGGGCAAAAACTCCCGAAGAAATTGCTAACACCTATTCTTCATTAACCTTAGAACAGGTATATGCAACAATTTTGTACTATTTACATAATAAGCCAGCGGTTGAGGCTTACATGACCGATTGGTTAGAATGGGGGGATAGAATGCGAGCCGAACAACAGCGTCATCCTCGCCCAATTGTCGAGAAATTGCGAAAAATGAAAGCCCAAAAGCTGGCGAAATTAACGGATAATGCTCAAGTATCTTATTGATGAAAATGTCGATACCACTTATACCAATCAAGCCGATTAAACTCAGATTTATTCGCGATCGCCGTTGGAGATACCACTGCTCCACCGAAAGGAACTTTAGATCCAGAAATTTTACTTTGGTGTGAAGCGCATGATTGTATTTTAGTGACTAACAATCGCAAATCTATGCCAGTCCATCTGGCCGAACATATCGCTTTAAACCATCATATCCCTGGGATTTTTATCCTCAGTCCCAAGTTAAGTATTGGTGAAAATTTGGAGCAGTTAATTTTAATCGCTGAAGGTTCATTTAATGATGAGTATCAGGACAGAATAGAATTTTTGCCTCTCTTTTGACCAATTTTTTTCAGGTATTTGATCTTCCCGGATTTGGTGGGCTACGGCGGAGCCAAATATGGGGTGTTTTCCGCCAAATTGTCACCGCCTAACCCACCCTACTAATAACTTATTTGATTATCCCGGATTTGGTGGGCTATGGCGGAGCCAAATATTGAAATGTTTTCCGCCCAATTTTCGCCGCCTAACCCACCCTACTAATAACTAAATCCGAGATTCTCAGAAATGAAATATAAGATAAATCAAGGATCCGAAACAAATCCCTAAAGAAATTGTAATTAGTCTAACTCTAAAAGTTGTGAACTTGTCAAGCTGATTATTTTTATAACAGGATATTTGTTTAATTAGAGGAGAATATAATTTAACAGAAAATAACCCAAAGAAAAAGGGAATTAAAATGTATAAAAACTCACTATCCAATTCTACCCAGCTAATAGTAGCTGTTAAATCAGAAATTGGACTATACAACGGTTCAGCCATAAGGAAAATTGAGAAATAATTTATCATAAAATTAGGAATACGCAAAAAAACAATATAGATAAACAACCATCCTTTATTAATTTTCCTAATTTCCTCAAATATCACACATAGATTAACACAAAATATTGGTAAAAATGACCATAAAAATAAAGTGATAAAAGCGATTAAATCGAAAGGAATGAGAGTAGTGAGATCCCAATATAAAGACAGTAAATAACCAGCGATACAAAAGAAAGTGAAAACCCAGGCAATACCTCTCCCCTGCGAATTTTTTAGCGCATTGAACACTGTCAATGGCTGAAAAGGATTCACCAGAGGTTGATTGGTTGGCGGAGGCTGCGGAATTTGCAGGGGTGGATTCACCGGAGGTAGAGGATAATTCGGCGTTTTTGTGGCATATAATTCTTGTTCTAATTGAGCGAGTCGTTGTAAAATAATCGTGGTATTCGCGGGTCGAGCTTCCACATCAGGCCGCATCAATTCATCAATAAAATCCCGCAAAGGTTGAGCATATCCTTGAGCAGACTTTTGCCACTGTAAACCTTGACTGATACTAGCCGGAAAATTTGCCGGTTCTTGTCCAGTCAGTAAAAATACAAACGTTCGCCCCAAGGCAAAAAAATCCGATCGCGTTTCCGCTTGACCATCTTGCTGTTCGTAGGGAGTATAACCACTAGAAACAATCCCTGTCACCTGTTTTCCTTGTTGCTTTTGAACATAGGTTTGGGTTTCTTCTCGTGCTGTCCCGAAATCAATCAGGGCTAATTGCCCGTTGTTACGGAGCATAATATTAGCGGGTTTAATATCTCGATGAAAATAATTCGCCCCATGCACCAAATCGAGAATCTCAACTAACTGCCGTAACCATCGTAGGGCGGCTTTTTCGGAAATGGGTTCAAACTTGCGTCGTTGAAGATAAATATAGAGATTTTCCCCCTGGATGTATTCCATAATTAGACAGTTTAGGGGTGGATGATTGCTATTAATCCGATTGTTAAGACGATAGATAAATGGAGAGGATGAGTCTACTTTAGGAATCCCCGGATGATCCAGTTTCTTTAAAACCTCGGCTTCTTGATTAAAGAGTTCTACTGCTTTTGGGTCGAGATTGTGTAAAACTTTTAAAACATATTGTTCCCCGGCATCATCAATTAGATAGGTAATGCCACATCCACCGTGACCTAATTTACTGATGACGCGGTAGATATCGGAAATCAGCAGAGAAGAACCACAGGAGTCGCAAAAAAGGTTCTGACCCTGATCGATTTGTTTTTGGGATTTTTGGCAATGGGGATTAATACATAGACTCATAGGAATGACTGTGCTATTTTAGTAGTTCAGAAACCGGGTTTCTTTAGACCATCTGGGTAAGGATGCAAATATTATCGCATAAACCCGGTTTCTTGGTTGAGGAAAGGAGAGTGAGAAGCCGCAAGTCAAAAACCGGGTTTCTTTAGACCATTTGGGTAGAGGATGCAGATATTATCGCAGAAACCTGGTTTCTTTGTCGGCATATCAAAGTGAGAAATCCAGTTTCTGCCCATAAAAAAATAGACAAGAATGCTTTCATAAATATCTTGATCCCCCCAACCCCCCTTCCCAAGGGGGGCTTTTTCTAATGAACTGTGTCACGAATTCTCGACGATCGCGATCGCTTGTATCTGTTTCAGAGATTCAATTTGAGGTACGGTGAGAAGAAATCCGATCGCCCAGGTAGGGCAGGAGAATCGATCGTGCAGGCATTAAAAGGACGTGATTTTTTAAGTTTGCTGGATTTAAGCCCAGCAGAACTGGCAGAGTTACTGGAATTGGCGGCTAACATGAAGTCGGGCAAAGTCACTGCCCGATGCGAAAAAATCCTGGGATTGTTGTTTTCCAAGGCATCCACCCGCACGCGGGTCAGCTTTTCGGCGGCGATGTACCAACTGGGGGGTCAAGTGATGGATCTCAACCCGATGGTGACACAGGTGAGTCGGGGGGAACCTTTGCAGGATACGGCGAGAGTTTTAGACCGCTATTTAGATGTGTTGGCCATTCGCACTTTTGCCCAAGCGGATTTGGAAACTTACGCCAAATATGCCGAAATTCCCGTGATTAATGCCCTGACTGATTGGGCTCACCCTTGTCAAGCTTTGGCGGATTTAATGACGATTAAGGAATGCTTTGGCCAATTTAGCGGGGTGACGGTGAGTTATTTCGGCGATGGGAATAATGTGGCTCATTCTTTGATGTTGGGTTGCGCCATGATGGGCATGAATGTGAGAGTGGCGACTCCCCCAGATTATCAGCCCAACGTAGAAGTGGTGGGCAAGGCGAAAACTTTTGCGGGCGATCGCTCGGAAGTGCTTGTGACTACTGATGCGATCGCTGCTGCCAAAGGGGCTCATGTGCTTTATACCGATGTTTGGGCCAGCATGGGGCAAGAGGCAGAAGCAGATAGCCGGATTCCCGTATTCCAACCCTATCAAATTAATTCAGAACTATTAAAGTATGCCGATCCAGAGGCGATCGTCTTGCATTGTTTGCCTGCCCACCGTGGGGAAGAAATTACCGATGCGGTGATCGAGGGCGATCAATCCCGCGTTTGGGATCAGGCAGAAAACCGGATGCACGCCCAAAAAGCTTTGTTAGCCAGTGTTCTCGGTGCGACATTTGAGGGTTAAGATATTTTGTTATTGGTTGTTGGTTAGTGATGATAGGGGTTCTCGATCGCTATCAAATAAATTTCTAACAAATAACCAGTAACTTCTTAACAACGATCTGAATTTCAACCACTGACTATGGCTATCTTCCGTCAATACATTGCCCCCTTTTTCATTTTGCTGGTATTCTTGTTTACCCTGATGGTAGTCAGTGCCCGGATCTGGTTGCCGTCAGATATGATTGCCCCAGCCCCCGTTGATGAAGAAATCATGGAGGAACAAGCACTTTTTCCGGCTTCGGAAAGACTGTCTGTGTTGATTAAAGGTTTACCGGATTTTCCGGGTATGGCGGGAAATTCATAAGTAGACCTCTATAAAATAAATTCACCACAGACCCCATCAGAAGAAAAGCTGTCATTCCCGCGCAGGCGGGAATCCAAATATTGACGCCTGGATAACGAAAAGTGCCATTAATTATGTTCACCTACTTGCCGAACATGATTTCGTCAATGATTTTCATGGTCTGATTTTATAGTTTGATTTTGATGTTTATTTTCAGGAATGCCCGTGTCTAATTTGCTGATTCCAGGCTACGAGTTGCGTGCCGGTTCGACTTTAGAACGGGCATTGTTATTAAAGTTTTTACAGCGCACTTATAAAGAAGCTTACCCCAAGCAAGATTTTTCCCATTTGGCGATGACGGTGGATCAGTATTTGTCCCCAGAAACGCCGATTTGGTGGGTAGAAGTTGCCGCTGAAGATGCCGGTCAAGACTTATCTTCTATCCGAGATTTTTCTCCTTTTTCTCCAGTTTTGCCCGTGGGTTGTTTGTGGGTGGGGAATGTGATCGACCAGGTGAAGGGCGATCGCCATAGTCATATTTTTATGGTGTATGTTGCCCCAAAACATCGTCGTCAAGGTATCGGGGCGGCGTTAGTTCAGCAGGCAGAAACTTGGGCAAGACAAAGAGGCGATCGACAGATTACTTTACAAGTGTTTCTCGATAATGAACCGGCGCTAAATTTGTATCAAAAAATGGGTTATCAGCCTTATTCTTTGTTGATGCAGAAACCTTTGAGTTAATTTTGTTTATTTTACCACAAAGACACAAAGGACACAGAGAATTTTTCAGAAACCGGGTTTTTTGACCACCGCAAAATTATAGATTAGAATTAATCAGCGATGCCACACCTGTGGGCTGTGGTATCGTATTAATATCAGCATAATACCGTCATAAATTCAGCCGTAATATAAAATGAAAATTCAACAAGTTCAGTTAAAGAATTTCAAAAAGTTTAAAGATTTAACCTTAGACTTTACCGATCCAGAAACCGGGTTAGCCCAAAATTTAATTGTTCTCATTGGTATGAATGGGTCAGGAAAAACCAGTGTTTTACAGGCGATCGCCGCGACTTTGGGGACGGCAACGGGACGGTTAAAGAAACCTTCAGATTTAGTATGGCCAGGATTTGTCCCTGAATTAGTCAGCATTAATTGGAGACGTTTGCATCCAGAAGTAAATCTCAAGGTAGAGTTTTCAAAGTCAGAACTCAAAGCAGTGAGTGAGTTTCAACAGCAACTCCAGGAAGTGGGGCAAGAGTTAATTCCACCCGCCCAAGAATATCTAGTTTCTTTGCGATGGCAATATGACCGAGTTCTCGCTAATAGTGCGGCGGAATTATTTCAATTTAAAGGACGGGAATATGCTAAACAATTAAGTCGGATTTCTGGCTTCCAAGTCTTTGAACTCACGGGTACAGTTTTTTGGTACACCGAGCAAAGAACTTCCACCAGTTTAAGCACTGAAGAGCCAGAAATAAAATTAGAAATTACCGAGGATACCTTGCGCGATCGCCTTTCTAAGTGGCAAGTTTTTCATAATTTTGTTGAAACCGGAAAAATTCAAAAGCTGCGACCGGGACAAAAAGATTTATATGCGGAAATGGAACGAGCGTATCAAGCAATTTTTGCTCAACGCTCTTTTGATGGGACGATTCCCAGAGAAGACCCCAATGACATCCTCAGCGAACCGTGGTTTTATCTCTATGATGGTGACAATTCCTATGAAATTTCGGAAATGTCTGGGGGGGAACGGGCGATTTTTCCGATTCTCATAGATTTCGTTAATTGGAATATTCATAATTCGGTTATTTTAATTGATGAATTGGAATTACACTTGCATCCTCCGCTACAGCAGGCACTCCTGAGTGTTCTGCCAAGTTTAGGCAAAAACAATCAATTTATCATTACGACTCATTCTGATGCGGTTGCCCAATTAGTCCCAGAGGAAAGTATTATTCGCTTAGATATGTAATTATGGAAATTTCAAATCTCCCAGATTTATTTTGATTGGGACAAATCTTGCGACTCTACTTTGAGCCTGATTCTGACTATGATTATAGTTCCCCTAAAGCGGCGCGATCGCAGAAAGTTTGTTAAGCTTTTTCTCGTAATGTTAAATGTAATGTTAAGTTTTTTCTCATAAAACCCATAAACCGGGTTTCTGTGAGAAAGGAAACCCTGTTTTTTTCTTTATGCTTTTTTCTCCGCTTGTTTCTTTAGCTGATATTGCACAAATTCTAGGTTTTGCTTCGCTTGGGCATGATTAGGGTTGAGTTCCAGGGCTTTCTGAAAAGCCGCGATCGCCTCTGGATATGCTTCTAAATATTGAAAAGCCAGCCCTTTGCCAGCCCAAAAATCGGCATTTTGCGGATCGATTTTAATCGCCTCTTCATAAGCTTTAACCGCATCTTCATAAAGCCCTTGCCCCATGAACCCTAAACCTTGGTTATAAAAAGCTTGGGAAAATGTCCCATCAAGAGCGATCGCCTGTTGGGTTGCACTCACTGCTTCCCCATAGCGGGATAAGCGTAAAAACACCGCACTTTGATTCACCCAAATTTCCGCTAAACTAGGGCGATCGCCAATATTCGCATCTCCTTGAATAGCCAATTCATAAGCGGAAATTGCCTCTTCATACTGTCCCAAAGTAGTTAAAATTCTCGCTTGATTAAACCAAGCCAAAGACGAATCCGACTTAAGAGCGATCGCCCGTTCTGTAGAAGCCAATGCTTCAGGAAATCGGCCTAAATGCCACAGAGTTGCACTGCGATTACTCCAAGCATCCGGGTAATTAGGATTAATTGCCAATGCCCGATTTGCGGAGGTCAAAGCCTCCTCATAACGACCCAATCCAGTCAAGGCATTACCCCGCTGACTCCAAGCCATTGCCGGCCCATATTCACCCCAATTTCCATCCCCTTCTTGGAGGGCCAGATCACAAGCTTTCAAGGCTTCTTCATAATTGCCTAATCGGTTCAAATTGGCACATTGATTAGTCAAAACTAAAGAAGATTGGGGAGTAATTTTCTGTGCCCATTGATAAGCGGTACTCGCTTCCCCGTGGCGACCCAAAATACCGAGAATATTGCCGTACTCCGTCCAATTTTCCGCATTTTTCGGATTCAATACTAAAGCTTGATTATAAGACTTAAGGGCTTCATCGTAATATTTCAACTGTTTAAACAATAACCCCTGGGTTCCCCAGATAGTTGCTAAAGTATTAGGATCGTTTTCTCGGTCAGTTTTAATCGCTTGTTCGCAAGCATTTAAAGCATCAGAATAGCTGCCCAAATCCGCGAGAACCGTGCAACGTTCTGCCCAAGCAAGAGAAAAATCTGGTTTTAGTTGCAATGCCCAATCATTAGAATAGAGGGCTTGTTCAATATTACCTAATTGCCGAAAAGCTACCCCACGATTATACCAAGCGATCGCCGGACTGGTGTCTTGCCAATTCTGATCGATATTTAAAGCTTTCTCGCAAACCGCGATCGCCTCAGTATATTTTTTTAACTGAGATAAAGTCGCACATTCTTTAGCCATGATTGGGGAATTAGTGGGTTCCATTCCCAAAACTCGACGATAAGATAACAGGGCTTCGGTATATTGTTTTTCCGCAAATAAAGCATCAGCGCGATCGGTCCATACCAGTGGATCGTGAGGATTTTGATTAATTGCCTGATTACAAGCAGCGATCGCCTCTGCCCGTTTTTCTGGGTCTGACCAAGTGCCACAAACTAATGCTAACTCATCGAAAGTTTTCTCGACTGAATCTTCAGCCCGCAAATTCTTAGCAAAAACCAAGATGCCGCCCAACAGGGAAGAACTGACCAAGAAAAATAATAATGGATTTCTGAATATGCTGAATATACTTTTGGTTGGTAATTGGGTTTGTAACCCTTGTTGATTATTCATAAATTTTCTCCTTACCCCCGATTTCTCCCCCAGGACACAGAAACCGGGTTTCTGTTGTGGATATCAAAGTTAACGCTGGCATTCAAACAAGAAACCCGGTTTCTAGTCCTTATCACAAGTTATAGGGCTAAAATCAGGAGCGATCGCCCCACATAACTTAGCATTTTTTAGATTAGCCCCCGCTAAATTAGCCCCAGACAAATTCGCCCCACTCAAATCAGCATTTTCTAAATTAGCCCCAGACAAATTTGCCCTAGCTAAATTTGCCCCAGCTAACCGGGCTGAGTCTAAATTCGCCCCACTTAAATCCGCTTCTTCTACCGTAGAATTACGCAAATCAGCCGCTACCATCAACGCCGAATTCAAATTAGCTTTACTTAGGTTTGCTGCTAACAAATTCGCCCGACGTAAATCAGCACTTAATAAATTTGCTGCCATTAAATTGACATTGCTTAAATTAGCATAATGCAAACTAGCATCCTGGAGATTAATCTCACTGAGGTTGGCATTTTGTAAATTACTCATAAACAAATAAGCCCCCAGCAAATTGGCATTACTCAGGTTAATTCCCGATAAATTCTTACCTTGTAAATTCACTCCAGGGATTTCGACTTTACTCAAGTCTTTGCTGGTTAAATCTTGATTAGAAATCCTCCAATAATTCAGCCATAAAGACTCAATCATGGTATCATTATTAATAATAGTATCTTGAAAATTAACCCGCCAAAGACTTGCCCCCAGCAAATTAGTACCCCTTAAATCTGACCCTTGCAAATTAGCCATTTCTAAGTTAGCATTGGCTAAGTTAGCCTGAGTCAAATTGGCCTGTTTTAATACCGCCTGTTGTAAATTAGCTTCTTGTAAATTTGCCTGGGTCAGATTTGCTGTTTCTAACTGCGCCGTTTCTAACTGCGCTTTGGTCATATTGGCTTGGGATAAATTGGCGCCAATTAAATTGGTTTCTCTGAGAATTGTTTCCTCCATAATTGCCTGAACTAAAGTCGCCCGAAATAAGGTAGCTGCTGATAGTTGGGCTTCGGCTAAATGCGCCCCACTTAAATCAGCGGCTTCCAGTTTTGCCGCCTGTAAATTTGCTAATCTTAAATCAACCAATTTCAGATTAGCGCCCCCTAAATCTGTTTCTCTCAGGTTAGCGCGAATCATTTCCGATCGCTCTAAATTAGCGCCTTTGAGATCCACGCCTGCTAGGTCAGCATTTCTTAAACTACATTCCGTACAAACTCGCGTTTCGCGGAGTTTTTGTAGGTCAGATTTTCGGGCAGCCAGAGCGGTTTCCGAAAAATAAAATAGGTAATAAAATATGTAAAATACGAGCAAAAAAGTGAGACTCGCCCCTATTTTTTGGAGTATATTTATGAGGCGATCGCGCTCTATTTTCTTCTGACATAATATCGTCTTCATTTTTTAAAATTTTCGTTTAATTTTTTTTTGTTACTCATTATTCGTCACTCGTTCCATCCTCTGTGTTCTCTGTGTCTCTGTGGTAAAAAAACCCCAAAACCTTAAACTTTATCCACAGACAAATAACTAATTAAATTGAGGATTAATTTCTGCGGGTGCTAAAGGCGTATTATCCGGGGTTGGCGGTTCTTTTTCTTCCTCACCAGCCGCCCCTGGAGTACCCGCCGCCCCAGGAACTCCAGGAACTTCCAGCGTACCGGGAACGCCAGGAACACCCGCTGCCCCAGGAACACCCGCTGCCCCAGGAACACCCGCTGCCCCAGGAACACCCGCAGCGGCTCCTGCACCGCCCGGAGTGGCAGCTACAGGGGGCGCAGGCGGTGGCGGTGGTGGCGGCGGTGCTAAGGTTTGAATGGCCACGGTGCGGGTTAGTTCTTGACCTTGAGCATTGGTGACTTTCAGGGTAATGGTTTCTTGCCCTGGGTCTGGGGTGACGGGATAGGTGACAGAACCCTGGGGCGAGACACTGCCCGGGGCGGGCAAAATCTCTACTTTCATATCTTGACCCCCACTGACTTGCCAGAATAAGGTCAGGACAATGGGTTTTGTTTTCGGTTGAGTTTCAAAAATATATTTCGGTGCGGCGGCTTGTCCATTAATATTAAATGCCAGAATATTAATTGGCACGGGTTCCGGTATAATTTTAATAATTTCGGTTTTTTTGGTGGTAATGCCTTCTTGGGTTTGAGCGTTTTTGGGTAAGACAATTAAGTCAAAAATATAATCATCCGGTTGATTGGCTCCCGTGGGGACATTTTTGCACACAAGTTGCGGCCCACTGAGGCGGCAATAGTCTTTTAAAGCTACCGGAATTCCTTGGGTAAAATCATAACGTTGTAAGGGACTATTCACCCGACCATCCGGCGATCGCCCTATCAGTCCTATCTCTTGAACTTGACTGACCTGTTCCACCTGCCAATTTAGCAGAATACTATTAACTTTAGGAGTGACCGTATTGGCTGCGGGAGTTTGATTCGCGGCCAAATTTGCCGCTTTCAACTTCACCTCTTCATACACCAGTTGACTGGGAGCAAATTCGACAATCTTCGGCTGAGGAATACCCTTAATTTGAATCGCATTAGTTTTAATCACTGCCGACGGTGAGCCATCCCCAATGCTGGGAATCACTTGGAGTTCAAACATATAAAGTCCGGGTTCCTTCGCGTCCGTGGGTACATTTTCACAAGTCAAAACCGTGCTATCCAGATTTTTCTGGCAATAGCGCTCTAATTCAGGGGACATTCCCTGAGTAAAGTCATAAGTTTTTTGAGTTTGAATGACGCCTTCTTGGTTTAATCCCATTAAGCGCAATTGTTTAATTTGATTGGGATTATTTAAGCGCCAATTGAGTAAGATGCGATCGCGAAGCGGCGCGGATGCGCTATCGCCTATACTTTGGTCTGTACTTTGTCCAGAACTTTGTCCAGAACTTTGGCCGATACTTTGCCCGGTGCCGGGAATACTGGCCGGAACTGCTAATAAAGACCTGCCTTGATTTCCTCCTTGTTGATAAATAGGTTGGGTAGATTCAACTTGAACAGCTTGGGGAACAGGAATTGCTTCAATCCGCACCGAAGTTGTTCTCAGGGTAACGGGTTCTACGGCTTTTCTGCCTTTTTTTGGCATCACCGTCATTTCAAAAATATAGTCCCCGGATTTGCGGGCATCAGTCCAAACATTTTGACAAGTGAGTTGAGGTTCTGGGACACAAAAATCTTGGAGTTCTTTTGGCAGAGTTTTCTGGCTCAAATCATACACAAACGGCCCACTTAATACCAAGCCATCTGGGGACATTCCCGTAATTTTTATATATTCAATTTTTTGCGGATTGCCGATGCGCCAATTCAAGCGAATTGCATCATTATTAATTTCTTTATATTTAATCGGTTCAGGAGAAAATTCAATAATCTCTGGTTTAATTGGTGGTTTAGTGATTAACCAAAAAATGAAGTAAATCAGGGCGGCTAAACTGCCCGTTAACAGGAAAACTAAGAGTAAAAATTGCCACCAAGGACGGGGTTCCCACATCAAAGTCCCTTGGAAATGATTCGTCAGCAAGGGCAACTTTTGGGTATCTTCCAGGTCAACCACAAAGTTGAGCATTCGCCCATAAAAAGGGCGGCGTCCTTTGGTGGGTTTTACCTGAATTCCAGCGATCGCGGAACCACCGGGAGACAAGCGCACTTTTGACGGCGCAACGGTATAAGTGCAGATGTTATCTTCATCGGCATCTTTGGCAAAAATATCAATTTCTCTAATGGTATTGCCGGAATTTTGAAAGCGCAGTTCAAACAACCCGGCTTGATTTTTTACCTTACTCACCAAGGTAATAAAATCTACCGTAATCAGGTGAAATTCGGCGATTTCCAGATAAACGACATCTAGTAATACGAGATCGGGATTATTTTCTGAATAAAGCCGAACTGTTGGAGCGTACATTCCCGCCCAAGCGGTCATGGGTGGACTTAAAAATAATAAAATATCTCCCTTGTCTCCGGGGTTGAGTTCGAGTCCTTGGGTGCTGGTAATAATGCCCGCTAGGGGCAAACCTTCAGGATAGATCACCCGAAACCATTTGGAGTCTAAATCCGGGCAAGTGAGACGAAAGCGATCCACACGGTCGGATCGGTTGTGAACCGTAACTTTTAACTCCAGTTGTTCTCCCCGTTGCAACATAGCCGGTTGCAGAGAACTGGTGGCAGGTTGAAGGGTGAAGGTAGCATCGGTGGCGGTGCGAGCTTCCTCCACAAACGGCATAACTTGCAGTTTAGCCCGGTGATAGATGGGGGTATTTTCTGGATAATGCTGTTGGGCATCGACCACCAGCAGATAATCGTAGGTATCGGGAATGGCGTTGTCCGGGACTTTAATTTTTAAGACCACCTCACTGGACTGTCCCGGGTTGAGGGCGAGATATTCGTGAGGAGAGACACACCATTGTCGGACGGGCTGAGATTTTTCATCAATATAAATATCAATCAAGGCACTAATCGGACCTTGATTGGTGACAGTGATGCTGAGTTTTAGACCGTCTTCGTCTCCAGCGATGACCGTTGCGAGTCCAGACGGATTTCGGATAATTCCTAGGGGACTGCCCACAGAATGACCGGGACGGCTGTTTACGCTCAAGCCATTCATCTCCTCCGGAGGGGCGCTCAAGGGCTGAATGGTCATTAGTCTCTCCTTATATATTGTTATTGGTTATTGGTTCTTTGTTATTTGGGAGCGGGAAGGAACGGTGAGCGGGGGGGGGAACGAGGGGGGAGCGAGGGAGCAGGGGAGGGAATCAAGAGCCACAGCCTGGGGCGACTTTTTGATCGATGGTTTTGCGTTGTAGGCGTTGAAAACGAACTTGCCGATCGCTGCTACCACTAATAATCAACATATAATCCCCCACCCGTTTCACGTCAATACTGTTAATAATCTCTTTGTTTTTGGCCTTGTTTTTTGCCTGCTTGACGGGATATCCTTCTGGTTTGGCACGACGACCAGCTTGGGTCAAGGGCCAAAGCATGATGCGCCCGTCGGCACCGCCACTGACCAGGTGACAACCGTCGGCAGTTAAAGCCACGGATTGTACGGGTTGATCTTGATGTCCGCTAGACCATCGATCGATGGGTTGGCAGTTTTGAGGGGATGCCATGCAAAGGTTGAGATCCCAGAGGGTAATGTATCCCTGCCGATCGCCCGTAGCTAAGAGATTGGGCTTGGATGCAGCGGTATCGATACTGAAAATATAGTCTTCTTGACTGCCCGGTACAGGATAGGGCAGGTTTTGACGGCTGTTGTTGCCAAGATTCCACAACACCAGGTTGTTATATTGACCGGCGATCGCCAGGGTTTGGCGATCGGAACCAACCAACTCCAGGGCATATACGGCAAAACCGGCATTAAACCGATTGTTCGGTCGATTAATAATATCTCTGGACTCGAAGGTGTCAGCGGATGGTTGGCTTTGCTGGAGTATTTGGGGATCGGTATCCCACTGGAAGACTAAACCGCTGCCATGACCGCTAAATAGGTAGCGGGAGTCAGCACTAAATTCCAAAGATAAAACCCGGTCAGCTTTTTGATAAGAAAAAGTGGCGATCGCTTGTCGCGGTTGATTCCTATTCCCCTTAGATGATAACAAATCCCAGAGTTGAATCTCACCGTTTTCCAGTCCGACGGCGATCGCATTATTATCACGAGGGCGATAGCGAATCGTTCGCACCGCTTTATCGAACTTAGCAAACTCCCCTTGATCGTCGAGGTGATTTCCCTTCACCCTCCAGGTGCGGATGGTTTGGTCATTCGACCCACTCACAACCCAGTCGGCAAGTCCGCTCAACTGGACAGCGTTCACGGCGCTTTTGTGACCTTGGGGGTTTAAATGAAACGCCAAAACGATCACCAAAAAGATCAGGAATAGTCCACTACCTTGAAGCCAGCGAGGAATGACGGGCATAACTTCAAGTTCCAGGACTTGGATATCATTGCGGACATCCACGCGATTGTCCGAAACTACTGCTCCGACTTGCAAGATCAGTTTTTGTACCCAACCGAACCAAGGGCGACGCTTGCAGGCTCGCAGTTCTAAGGGTTTTATTTCTCCAGGGGCGATATTTTCTTGTTCTGGAAATAGTTCTAGGGTGCAGTTGGGCAGGTCTTCGCCCACCATCTGAATACTGACTTGCTGTTGAAGATTACTGGCGTTTTCAACAGCTACTTGATAGGTGACGGGCAGCGATCGCCAACTGGGCAACCAAGTCTGCAACCAAGAACGTTCTGGGGGAATTTGTCGTCGCTTTGGGTCGCAATTAAACTCCACATATCCCGCTGGGAGGACTTCGATATAGCCTTCGGCCAAAGCTGGCGAACCCTTGGCATGAGAAGCTTCCACCTTAAAACCATAGACTTGACTCAGGGTTTGGGAGGTGGGGGGTAATTGACAGGAAAAACTGGTTTGTCCTTGTTTCCCAGGGGCAATTTGTAATTGTCGTTCCATACCATCGGGAAACCAAGTGGATTCCAAGCCTAAACAGCGCACCACCGCATTCACCGAAAGTTGGGTAGGGTTCGTCACTCGCACCGGGATTTCTAGATGAGAGTCGGGAAGTGCCTGAAACTGAGACATCGGCAATTCCAGCACCAAAGGAACCGAACTACTTCCTTGTTCCACGATTAAACGGATAATTTGCCGGTCTTCTCCCCCCAGTTCCAGAGAAAATACCCGGACGGTTAAGTTCATCATGCCGATAAAACCGGGAGTGGGAGGAGCGACGATCGCGATTCTAAACTCCGTAGCAGCACCAGGGGGTTTTTTGGTGCTGACTTCTGGAGAAAGACTATACCAAGAGGCTTTTTCCTGAGATTCGATCCCGGCAGCGATCAATTCCAGTTGAAAGGAGGCAAAGCGATCGCTGCAATTAATCACCCCCACCATCAACTCTGCCGGGGAGCCTCCCGGTTTAAATGATATTTCCCGTTGCTGAACCTGCGTACTAATCAGTTTTTCCGCCATATTTCACACCAAATTTGTTATTTGTTATTTGTTATTTGTTATTATAAAATGATGTTAACAAGTAACCAATAACAGTCATGTTGGGATGACCAAAGCGATAATCAAAGGGATTACACCCCAAATAGTGTAGTGATTCGCTTACGAATCCAACTCAAAGGATTCTCATTAAAACTATTATCATTTTCTTCGATTAAACCCAAATTTTTAAACATTTCTTGACGTTCATCTAACTCTGCCTTATGTTTGTGCAACTCCAGAGCAATTTGGTCAGCGAGTTCTTGATAGTTCTGTAATAAAGTTTGCAACCCATCGCGATCCACCACAAATAACAGAGTATCCGTAGTGGTTCGCACCGTCGCCGTCCGAGGAATTCCCAACAATAAAGAGAGTTCGCCAAAAAAAGTACCATCGGATAAAGTTGTTAAAAATTTATTAATTTTTTCCACATATATTTCTACGGTTCCCGTGAGGATAATATAAAAAGCGTCCCCAGGTTCATCTTCGCGACAAACATAGTCTCCTTCCTTAATAAGTTTTTTATAGCCAATATTAATCATTTCTTGAATATCTGATTCGGAAAAATTATGAAAATACTTAACTTTTCTTAATAAATCGGCCAAATTTAAAGCTTGATATTCTTCAGTTTTACTTCGCAGTTTTTGCGCTTGCCTTAACAAATCTTGCACATAAGACTTTTGATTAATTGTCGCTAATTGAGTAGCTGCTTTGGCTTCCTCTTGCTCAAGCCGGAGTTGCTCCATCTGTTTTTTCATGCCTTTTTCTCGGTTATAGATTTTGACCGCCATTTCTTGAAAAACTCGTGCTAACTGTCCCAGTTCATCATCCCGTTTGAGTACAGGCACCAAGGTTTCAGGGTGAAACTCTTCCGCCTGAATTTCTTGGGCTGCTTTGTCCAAAAGTGAGATGGGCTTAACGATCCATCGGGAAGTAATCAAAGACACAGCCACTGCACCCCCTAAAGCGGCAAAACCTAATATCAGAGTCATCTGGGTATTAGCATAGATATCATCCATGAAATCCGCTTCTGGAATCATTAAAACGATCAGCCAATCCAGATCGAGTTCTTGCAGGGTACTGACGTGGACAAATAGGCGATCGCCATCAATTTCTAAAGAAAACGGCTCCGGTTTTGGCGGGATTTGCAAAATTTTATAATCAGACAATAATTTTTTGGCCGTCGCTTGAATCATTGGATCGCCACTTTTCGTGGCTAAAATTTGTTGACCATCTTCGGTGGAAAGAGGTTGATTCACGGAAGTCCCCACCATTTTTCCTGAACCATCAATAATAAAAGCTTTGGCCATCTGACTGGTCTTTAAACCACTCAAAAATTCACTAATTTGCGCGAGGGTGATCTCAGCCGCCATGACCCCACGTAAAGCGCCACTATTATCATAGATGGGTAGAACGGAATTAATCCCCAAACTCTGATCCCTTGCGGAAGCATAAATCGGACTCCAGATCAATCCTCTGCTGCCCTTAGCCTCCCTAAGAGCCGCTTTATACCACGGTCGTGTTCGCGGATCGTATTCTTGTCGTCTGATTTCGGGACTGCGCTTGCCTTGGGCATCCAGTTCATAAAATACCCGCAGGGGTGCCGTTTCCTGGGTTCTGATTCGCATTAAGCTTTTACCATCTTTTTGCCGCTCAACTCCAACAAAATCTCCTTGGGCATTGCCATAAAAGATATATGAAATGCCTTGTTCTTTCATCGCCCCGGCACCATCGGGTTCAAAGCCAGCCCCCGCGAATCCGGGGGTCTGGCCTAGTTGAACTTGACGCCAAAAGTGGCGCTCTAAATTGGGAAAATTCTCCACATCTAAATTGCCATTGGCGATCGCAATCTGATTCATTTTCTGGAAAAACTGAGGCGTTCCCAAGTATTTTATCACTTGAGACTTAGCCAAGTTGCTCTCTTGAACAATAATCTTGCGGATTAAATCTTCAACCTCTTTCCTCGCCGCAATAAACGAAAGCCAACAAGTCACCCCCATTGCCAGAAATATTTGGATCACCACAAGAGTGGGTAATAATTTTCTGATTGAAGCCATAATTTTAATTTTTGTTAGTGGTTATTGGTTATTGGTTATTCGTATTTTACTCGTAATTAAACCCCAAAGCGAACGGTCATAACTTGGCGAATCCAACTTAAAGGATTTTCACTAAAACTGCGATCGTTTTCATCAAGCAATCCCCATTTTTTCAGCATTTCTTTTCGTTCATCTAATTCAGCCTTATGATTATGGAGTTCGGCAGCAATCTGGTCAGCGAGTTCTTGGTAAGTTTGCAATAGTTTTTGCAACCCCAGGCGATCGACCACAAACAAGATCGTTTCTTCCGTCGTCCTAACTGTAGCTGTCCGGGGAATTCCCAGCAGCAAAGAAAGTTCTCCAAAAAACGCCCCCGCAGACAAATTGGTTAAAAACTTATTAATTTTTTCTACATAAATTTCCACCGAACCCTCTAAAATAATATAAAAAGCATCACCGGGTTCATCTTCGCGACAAATATATTCTCCTTCACCTAGAGTAGTCTTATAACCAATATTAATTAATTCTTGAATATCGTGGGCAGAAAAATTGTTAAAAAACTTCACTGACTTAAGCAAGTCTGGCAGGTTTAACTGCTGATATGTATCGTTTTTTTTCCGTCTAATATTATTCGATTCTTTGAGTAATTTTTTTAAATAATAAACTTGACATAGTTTGATTAAAATATTGGCTTTTTTCTTTAAATTTTTTTCTTGGCTAAGTTGCTCCATCTGCTTTTTTAAATGCTGTTGTCTGGCATAAATCTTGTCAGACATATCGACAAACACTCGCGCCAGTTCTCCTAACTCATCTTGCCGTTGGCTCACCCCGGCCAACGTTTCGGAATTAAAACCTAATGCCATCCGGCACGCTTCGCGATCGGATTCAATTTCTCCGGCAGCTTGGTTTAAAATTCCTACAGGTTTTAAAATCCATTGTGACGTGATAATTCCCAACAAAATCGCAATCCCTAAAACCAAGATATAAAGGAACAGTATCATCCGCAAATTAGCATAGACATTGCCCATAAAATCAGCTTCAGGAATCACGACAATAATAGTCCAATCTAAATGCGGATGATCGAGAGGTTTCACTTGAATAAATTGGTAATCCCCGTCAATCTTTAACTCAAATTGCGTCTGCTTGGTAGCTCCCTCCATCATATTATCTGCCAGTAATTTTTTCATAGTGGACTGGATCAGTGGGTCGCTACTCTCCGACGCATTGAGTCGTTGGTTCCCTTCTGGTGTCGATATGGAGAGAATTTCATTCGCTGAAGTCGCCACCAGTTTTCCTGAACTTTCAATAATAAATGCTTTGCCATTCTGACCAATATCTAAATTACTGAGAAAATCGCTGATTTGTCGGAGGGTCATTTCAATGCCAAACACCCCCAACAATGAACCATTGTTATCATAGACAGGTAAGACCGGGTTAATTCTTAAACTGGTTTGATCGTAAGAAGAGCTATAAATTGGACTCCAGGTTAATTTTCTCGCCTGTTTAGCTGCCTGATACCAAGGGCGCAGCCGAGGATCGTAGTCTTCTCGGATTATTTCTCTAACTTTTTGTCCTTGGTTGTTCAATTGATATGTAATTCTATGAGAATTACCCGGTGTTTTCAGCCTCAAGATAAGTTGTGCATTATCTTGATTTTCCACGCCGATAAACTCGCCTTTCTCGTTGCCAAACATGATATATTGAACGGATGCTAAGAGGTTACCAGTTTCGTTATATAACTGGGGATTTTCGGCAATATTTATCAAAGTATTCTGGGCTGAATCATTTTTTGGTTCAAAAACAGAATCTTGGATAACAATCCGCCAGAAATAAGTCGCTAAATTATCAAAATTATTTAAGTTTAAATTTTGATTATCAACCACAATTTGACTCAGTTGATGGCTCATTTGTGAGGGATCCAAATAGGCCATTACCTGATTATGGATATGTTCGGTGACTTGCCAACTCAATTGACGAATGAGTTCGTAAACCGTTTTTTTGGCGGAAGTATAGGAGATCCAACCGATCACACCCATTGATAGGCTAATCTGCAACACCAGAATTGTTGGTAATACTTTGCGGATCGAAGCCATAAAGATGTTCCCTCATTAATGATTAATTGATAATTGATAATTGATAATTGATAATTATCAATTGCCCGTTGTCCATTATTCCAAGTAGGTAATTTGGCGACGACGCCATGCATAATGCAAGATATTAATGCCCATTTCTTGAGCGGTGCGGAGAGTTTCTCTGGAGACAGAATAGCGATCGTCCAGTCCACAAGCGGCTAATAAATTACCAATCACAATCACAATTCCACCACCGACCATGATGGAAATCGGGTTATGGTCAATTTCTGGAAGCTGAGAAAATAAGAAGGGCTGGGTTCGCAGGGGATGAGGTTGGGGAAATTGATCGATCGCTGTTAAAGGAGTCCCCAACTGCTTGGCAAAATCTTCAAAGGCAATTGATAGTTGTTTTACTTCTTTTTCCAGTTCTTTGTCAACGGCTTGCAGTTCTTTATTGATATCTTGTTTGAATTTTTGTAAATCTGCGGCATCTAAAGATCCCAGATTACCTAAAGCCTCTTGTAATTGTTTTTTGACGGCGATCAGGTCTTCGATTTTCGTGTCTTTGATAGCGGCTTCGATGAATAATACGCTCCCTGAGTTTAAATAATTTTTCAGGCTGGCTAGTTGTTCAGCTTTGAGGGGACGGGATTCTTTATATTTGAAATAAATTAGGTCATAGTTAAACTGTTTTTGTTCTTCTTCTTCTGGATTTAATTGTAAGCTGACTTGACCAATTTCTTCAGCCCCTTGTAATGCGGGATATAAGGCGTCTAGGGACTGAAGCAGATAGGAAAAATCCCTAAGCTGTTTTTCTAAGTTCGGGTTGTTGTCGGTGACGACCCCAACTCGGACAATCCCCTGCGATCGCGATCGCGCTTTTTGCCGGTAGCGTAAATCTAACTCATTGAGTTGAGGGTAAAACACATCAGTAGGATTAGAAATTTGCACTTCCCCAGGTTGCAACTGAATCCGGCAAATCTCCACGTCCAAATCTGTGGGTGGACTATTCCGTTCATCAATCCTAAAAGTTTCGGTGACAAAATCGTTATTGGTTTCCGTTCCTTGAAGTTGATTGGGGTCTACATAACTGACCACTAAATAAATGGTCGTCGGTTGCTGTTTGGCTTCTGAAGTAATCCTAAAAGAAACTGGCTCATTCACCACAATTACATTGCCAAATAAATCAATGGCAATGCCTGGTTGAATTTTCACCCAACGGCGATCGCGATATTGTTGAGTCACTTCTGGGGGCGGTTCAATGGCATAGACACCCAAATCGGAAACAATACCGGGCTGATTCAGGGATTGATAGTGAATATTTTGGCGGATCCGATGATATTCATGAGCCATTTGCCATCGCGCACTATTAATTAGCATCCCATCACTAACTTGAATCCGCGTCAATGGTTTGATATTCGGAGGTGGCCAATCTTTACTCATAATTAATTGGTTAGTGGTTAGTGGTTGTTGGTTGTTAGTTGGTGGTTGGTGGTTGGTGGTTGGTGGTTGGTGGTTGGTGGTTGTTAGTTGGTGGTTGGTGGTTGGTGGTTGAATCAAATACCGCAAATAACGAATACCGAATCACTAATAAATAATAACAACTCATCACAAATAATAACATTAATTAGCCGAATCGATAAAAAGTTCGTAAGTACAAAATGCGGGTTTTTCTTGTTCTATAATTTCCCGAACTAAGCCTTCGTCAATCGGCTGACCAGGTTCAGGACGCAGCCTCACCAAAAAATGATAGGGACGACCGCCTCCAACGATCGCATCATCACCAAGACGACTAAAACCTAGGACAAACCCTTGAGTAAAAATTTCTTGAATACTGATATGTTTTTCCTCTTCGGGCAGATGTTCATCTAAAGGTAAGTCCGTATATAAATGTAAATAAAGGCGTAAGCCTCTGCGAGTGCCGCGCCAATGAAATAGTTTAATTGCCTGCCGAATTAAATAACGCTGCCGAGTTAAACTCAAGCGAGCGTCCATTTTCCATCCGACCCAATGGGAGAGGAACGGCAACAGCATTTCCGGTGCGGTCAAAGGATCTAAATAAGCCCAAAGGGATTCTAATTGATTAACCGCTGGTTCAAATCCTTGCTCGAAAATCTTTAATAATCGACCAATGAAGTCTACCTCTCGGTAAAGTTCAGGCAGAAAATTCAGATAAAGGCTCCGAGGGCGAACAAAGAGGGAAAATCTGGCTGACTGGGTGATAGTTAGCGGAGAAGTTTCTAAGTCATTGTCTAAGCTATAGTCAATATGAATTTGGCCATAAAAATCTAGAGTTAGGGGATTTTTATGGGTGACAAGCGTATCATTAGACTCGAAGAAGTTGCCGGGGATTTGGAAGTAGAGGACGCCTTCGATCTGACCTTTGGCAGGCACCTGATTTCCTTCCATTCTGAATCGACACCAATGAGCCGGAAAATTGCCTTCTAACTGGGCATTGATCTGCACGGTTTGGGCATTATGGTTTTTGAGTCTTACTAACAGTTCGCTGCTTTCACCGGGATAAAGCAATACATAGCTGTCAGCATAGTTGTTAGCATGGTTCGGCGCACTGGGTAGTAATGTGTTTTGAAAAGGGCGATCGCTTCTCTGGGCCGCTCTTCCCACTGGCTCAATTGGACCAGATGGCAATTGCATCGGCACCAGTTCTAGTCGCAATGGTAAAAGGTCGCGGGCTTGAGTCATTTTATCACTGGTAAAAAGGTTATTTGTTGTTTGTTGTTGGTTATTGGTTATTCGGAGCAAATAACCAATAACCACTCACTAAAGTAAACTAATCGCGTGGCCTGATCTCAGTTGCAGATTGCGCCAAGAAACAATCAGACCCAAAGGACCAGGATTAATCACGGGTTCGCGGGGCAGAAAGCGCACCCAAGTATTTTCTTGACGGCGTAATTCAAATAGCTGCACCGCGCCCAAATAACGCACGCCAGCAATTTTTTGTAACAATGTGACAATATCGGAGGAATAAACCGGACGACCAAAAGGCCAGCCTCTTCTTTCCGGGCCACCATTAATCGGGTTGAGAAATTGGTACAAAGCCGATTGTAATTCCAAGAGAATTTGCTGTTGGGCAGCAGTGTGATTATATTCCGGTTCTAAAGCCACTTCGGTTTGCACCGATACTCCCACATATTCCGGTTGCCCACAGGTGACTTGTACCCCCAGCAACCGTCGCTCATCAAGATAAGACAGAACTTTCTGTTCTAAATTAGCCGATAGGTTAAATTTATCTGGGCTGATACCTTCGGTGGCAATGCGCGTGGTATCGACTTGAGGCACTAACAGCAAGCGGACTTGTCCTGCTTCTTCTTTTTTCATCGCGGACATACATAAAGCCCGGGCGATCGCACCGTCTCCCCCTTCCAATGCCAGGGTTTCAAAGTCTTCCACCGTTACTGCCCGATTCCGAGTCCGCAACAAACGGGGGGTTCGGACGACTGCTTGTTCCAGGGATTCTGCATTGCTGCCATCTCTAGCTGGTTGATGGTTGACAACCCTCGCCACATAAGGCACCGCCGTTTTCAAAACCGTAATCGTTTCCCGTTGGACATTACCTTTGTCTCCCCCCCCGACGCGATAGGCCACCATTTGAATCATCGAGCCTCGGGACGGTACTGCCCCATATTGCCGTTCTCCTCCAGAAGTGGCGGAAACCTCAACGGTATTAGCATTAGCACTATCAGGCAGATAAATGCTTTCTCCCGGTAGTTGCTGCGATCGCCTGCGAAACTGGATTTGTTCAACCTTATGAGCCGATTCCCGAATCAACGGGCCAAATTGAACTCTACCCGTCAGGGAATCAATCGTATAGTGTAAATCCTCTGGCCTAGAATCCGCAAAATCTGCCACCTCTTGCCAAATTTGTGGCACCCCTCCCGGTGGTGTCACTAAAATATACTCATCGGATTTACGGGGCAACACAGGAGCGCCTTGTAACTGATAACTTTGTCCGGGGGTTCCGTCGCTTTCGCCGAGGACTTCATTTCTAATTAAAGCACTTTGATAAGCTTCAACCGTACCACCAATCGATCGCGCACTTATCCCCACAATTCGCGGAGAGCTACTATACCCCGTTTGACTTAGGTTTGGTTGGCTATACAAACAACGAATCCAGCGTCCTTGGTAGGTGACAAATACGGTTTCCGGCCATTCCTGGGGCAAATGCAGAATCACATCCGCCCCTGAAAGCGGATTACCCCCCAGGCGAACTAACTCACTAAAACTAAATCCTTGGGTTTGATCGTCGATTTCTTGCAACAGAATCGGTTCCCAAAAATTACCATTCCAAGCTTCCCAACGGCGCGGCGGATTGTCAGGATTAATCCCGGTAGTGGTTGCCGCTGAACCTTTAAAGGTAATCGCCAGGGTATTTCCTTTACTAGGGGCGCTGGAATCAAAAACTAAATAAAAGCAATTCCCCGGTTGCGGATCGTCGTTGAAACATGGCACTTCTTGCCCATGCCAAGACCCATCTCGTTCCATTGTCCAAGAACCCAAAAAGCGATCGCGCAGACTTTGGGGTTGATCTTCAGGGGTCGGCGCCGATAAAAAATGTCGAATTCTAGGATTACCAATTCGCAGGGGTTGTTCGGTGGTAAAGACAACTGCTGGCTGCTCTGAAGTTTCCTCCGTAGCCACCTCCGTTCCAGCGGGAATTGTATAAGTTTGTGGTAAGCTGGCGCTCAAGTAAAAACTTAAATAAGCTTTTGCCGGAGTCGGCGGTTTCAACCGCACCCCCAGCAACTCCAAAAAAGCCACATAGTTTCGCCTAGGCACCTGATTGAATCGCTGAAACATCTGATCGGTCATCCAGGCAAACAATTCAATCAGGGTAATTCCTGGATCCGATGGATTATAATTCGTCCATTCTGGACAATAGCGGGGAATCCTTAACAAGCACTCATCTACTAAGTCTTGAAAAGCGCGATCGTCCAAATCTGACTTGGGCAAATTGGGCAAGAAATCAAACTTCATAATCCCCCTTTAGTTCTCTGGCGCTTAAGAAGGTGGTAGCAAATAAAACGGATAAATCATACTTTGGGAATCATAAGAATCCTTCGGGTGATATTGGATGATAATATCTACTCGACCCTTGGTCGGATCCGGTTCTGTATAAATCCCATCCACAATAATCCGGGGTTCCCATTGTTCGAGAGCTTCTTGCACATACAAGCGCATGAGCAATAAAGTTTCCGTATTCATCGGTGCAAACACCAACTCGGAAAGCCGCGAGCCAAAATTTGGGCGATAAACTCTTTCCCCTAATCTGGTGCCTAAAATTAATCGAATGCAATCCTCAACATTCGGCACATCAGAATTTAGTTGCACACCGCCTTGGAGATTGACTTGCAAGGGAAAAACCAAGCCCCTCCCCAAATAGTCCCGATGCTGGTTCTTAGAAATTTCCGGCATACCTTATCCCCGCACATCCTTGAGCAAGTCTAGTGCAGCGATCGCCGCGATTCTATTCGCCAAAAGTCGAACATAGACGAATCACGGCGCCACTAAAACCGTTGCTGCCGTTCCCACCACCGGCAAAGTCAAAGGCACCGGCACTGGAGCCGGAACACTCATCCCCACCGCCATTGTCAGGGAATGGGCCACGGGACGCCCCATTGCCAACACCGTCACCGAACAAGGCATCATCAAAACCCCAGTGGCCATCGGTGCCCCAGCCACCGCATCTCCCAAACAGGCGATCGGACGCCCCATTGCCAACACCGTCGGCGCCCCAGGCCCCACAATCGGACTGCCGCCCGCCACATCTCCAAGCACTGCTACTGGTAACATCTCTCCAATCCTCCTCGAAAGCTTTTCGCCGCTTCAGAAATCTTTATTTCAGTCTGCCTCACCTCCAACCAACCAGTCATTAGCCATTAGTCGATCTTGTTGTTCGTTGTTCGTTATTGGTTATTCGTTGTCCGCTCCAAACAACCAACAACCAACAACCAACAACCAACAACCAACAACCAACAACCAACAACATTAACAATTCAACCGAATCAACGGTGCCGTAAAACCAGCAGTCGCCCCAGCCATAAGCTGAAATGCCGCCCCAGTCTGAAGATTCAACGCACCGCCCGCTTGCAGCCCTGCCGTACCTCCTGCCTGCATACTCAAAGAACCCCCGGCCTGAATATTCATTGCTGCCCCAGCCTTAACCGCAACCTGTGCCGCTGACTGGATATTCACTTGGGCGACTCCCTCAATTGCCACCTTAGCCGGAGACTTAATATCCACTCCCCCAGTCCCAGTTACTTCCACTTTCGGGCTATTAATCTTAATCCCCGAATTCGTCATTTCTATGGTACTCGGCCCGACTTTCAAAACAATCTTAGTCATCCCGGTAATATAAATTTCACCCGCATCAACATTAAGTTTATTGCTTTTACCGGAAGTCCCGGTTTTAACATTCATATCTCCCGTAGAAGTGACATTAATTTTTTTGCCGGAATCATCCATCAAACAAGTATGCCCCCCATTCGTCTTCACCTCGATTTTTTTATTCTTATCATCCAACAACATATAATGTTTGCCACTGGTTTTAACCTCGACAAATTTATCCGTATCGTTCATATACAGGTGATGTTTTTGCCCATCTACCGTTTCTAGATAAATTCCTTTTTTACTACTATCTTTATCCTCTTCTACAAATTGCAGCTTATGTCCTAAGCGAGTGGTAAAAGTTCGCAGCCGCACTTTACCATCCACAACACTATTATCTACCGGATCTTTAGTTTTTTCTTTGCCATTCCACACACCGCCAATCACATAAGGACGATGAATATCCCCATGTTCAAAACCCACCAAAACCTCATCATTAATTTCTGGTAAACAATCAAAGCCACGATTAGGTCCAGCCCCAATACTCACCACCCGCGCCCAGTTACTTTCATGTTCTTCGGTTAAAGTAGGAAATTTCACTCTCACTCGGCTCCAACCTTCCGGATCTTTATTATTACTCACCACTCCTACCAGTAAAGTTTGCCCGGGATCGAGACGCTGTTCTGGCATCACTGTAGTCAGTAAATCGCCCCCACGCAAACCCCGCACCGTAAACTCTGTGGTATAAATGCCATCGGTATAATGGTGATGAGTTTCTGTTACATAATATTTGCCACTATACTTACCCATATCTGCCAGTTTCACCACTCGTCCAGGACGGATTTTCGGATTCCCTTCCCCTGTAGCATCTGCTTGGACAAATTCTCCCCCTAACTCATTACAAAGGGCTTGGGCCATCACATCTCCTTCTTTGGCCACAAAAAAAGGTTTATCCACGACAATCACTTTGGGGGAAGAAGGTTTGCCGCTAAAAGATGAACTGGTTTTTGATCCTTTGCCAAAATCAGTTTCGGTGACGACATTGGCAGAACTGGCCTTAGAAACGAAGGCTTTTTTCTCTTTATAATCCCAGCCGCGTACTTCGACCGAACTAATTTGTTCACTACTGGTGACACGCACCCGAAAACTATGAATATCTTCTAACCATTTTAAGCTTAAAGTATCATCTGCTTTAGGTTTTCTAAAGTTTAATTTGCCATCTTGGACAAATAATTCATAGCCATTGCGGGCTGCCCTTTCCCGCAAAAATTCCATATTGGTTTGATTTTGTTGAAACACATATTTATGAGAAGGACTGGTACTATCTACAGTCCCCGCAGAGATGCCCGCTTCGCCAATAATTTTATTGACAATCGCGTCATCAGTCATATCCTGAAATGAGCGATTATGTCTTCCCCGATGCAATCGATGCGCCACATCATAGCCCCGAATAATCATCGTTGCTTCAGCATTTTCTGTAAAATTACTTTCGATCGCGGTAATTTCCCCTTCGATCACTTTTTCCGTGTTTTCGGTGGAAAACTCAGAGGCTTCTGTGGTACTGGATTTAAAACTGACTTCGATTTTTTTGCCAATGGAAAACAGACTTTCATGTTTCCACGGTTCCCCACTGCCGGGAAAGTAATCATTGTTAATCATTAGGGTAAACATTCCCGGTTGATGCAAACTTTCTTCCACGGAAATTTCCATCAAATCTTGCATTAAACTTTCGGAGGCTTTGCTGCCACCAATTTTTAAAATAGGTTCAGCTATATAACGTACTGGAGACATGGTTTTTACTTAGAATTCGCCAGCCCTATTTTAGCCAGTGACTAAGCATCGATCTATTCTACCAAAGTAGAATGAGAAAGCCACAGGGACAGAAGAAACCAGTTTGCTTTTCTCAATGCCACAGTTAACTGTTGTCTGAAGAAACCCAGTTTTTTTCTCAGGTAAAGGTTGGTGGTGGCGATCGCCTAAGCGACCGAGAAACCGGACGAGAGTCCGGTTTGATTTGCTCAATGCCACAGTTAGTGCCACAGTTAGTGGCGATCGCCACCACAGCCACTCGGTTTATTTTCTGAGCAAAAAACCAAAAATATGAATTATTAAACATCCTTATTCAGGTGAATAAAATTTGCAAAAAAAACCGCTGCTTATTTGTTTTTTTTCTGAAAAATATTTTAGTTTAATTTAAAGTATTTATTGTTTTTTAATATTTGTTATACTTTTAACATATTCAGAATATTATAATAAAATTATTGTGTTATATTTTTTTTGCTATTAATTGATTAACATACACAAATATGATGGATTAAATTACCTGTATTTCTTATTGCTATAATTAATTTTTTTAAAATTAATTATTTGCTAAATTGCTTTGCTATTTATGGGATAAAAATTGATGGTATTGGAGATGAGTTAATCGATATATAAATCGCTCTAACAGAGGGAGATTAACAGATATTTTTATTGGCGATGTTTCTGGTAATTGAGTAATCATAAACAGTTTTCTTTCAGTGGCGATCGCCTCAAATTTAACCACGGCAGACTGGATTAAATCGCCAATATCTACTTTGATCCTTTCCCAGATTCCATTAAAGTAATTTGTAATAAACGATATACTAATCCCTCTAGTATTTTATCACTTTACATTTGATCTATTTTATATAGGCGTTTTTCTTTGGGATAATCTTCACTTCTGAGGAGTTCCAAATTCAGGAACATACCAGTCAGGGAATTGCGTAAATCGTGAATCAACATTTGCACCATATCTTCCCGCAATTTGAGCAAGGTTTGCAGTTCGTTATACTGTTGCTTAATCCGCAATATGGAGTGAAAGATCGCAATTCTAGGGCATTGATGGGTTTACTAATAAAATCGTCGGCTCCGGCATTCAAGCAACGGGCTAGGTCTGCTTTTGAGTCTAATGCTGTCACCATAATAATGGGAATAGCTTGCCATTTTGACATAGCTTTAATTTGGCGACAAACCGAAATACCGTCTATTTCAGGCATCATTACATCCAGGAGAATCAAATCTGACACAGGGACTCTCTTTGCCAGTTGCAGAGTCTTTTCCCCGGTGGTCGCGGCGACGATCGCATAGTCCTCCTTCAAAAGCTGCATCAGCACTTGTAAGTTATCTGGACTATCATCGACAATCAAAATTTTCGGTTTAATTGGTTGAGAATCTGTCACTGCGGACATATCGTTATTTTTGTTTCCTCTGGTGAGAGCCCGTTCCTAAGATTTGTCTGGTTTTCTAGACTCTGGCTGATTTCGGGCAGCAAAGTCTGTGCCCTATCGGTGTCTAACTCGATTAAGCACTCTTTCACTGCCTGTAGTTTAACTTCAAATCGAGCTAACGCATGACTCGAATTGTTGCCCCATCAGAGAGTCTTTGTAAACCAGAGGTAATAATTTGATCTCCCGGTTCTAATCCCTCCAGAATTTCAATGCGATCGCCTTCTACAAATCCCAATTTCACCGGCTGTTTTTTCGCCTTCATTTGTGGTTCTTCTCCTTCAGCATTGGGGGGTGACTGTTCCACCACATACATAAACCGTTCTTCTCCTTGGAAAACCACAGCGGTAGCCGGGACAACGATCGCGCCAGGACGACGGATCCAAATAATTTTAGCCCGGACAAATTGGCCATCAAGCAACTGACCCTTAGAATTATCAAACGTTGCTTTTACTAACACCGTTTGCGAATCAGCATTCACTTGAGGAGAAATAAAACTAATCCGCCCTTGGGCCAAAGATTCATTGTTACTATTGTAAATCTCCACGGGCATTCCTAAACGCAATTCAGATAAGCGATCGATGGAAATAAGTATCCGCAAATCTAAAGTATCATTTTGGGTTAAAGTAGTCAGAACACTGCCCCGGTTTAAATAGTCGCCAATTTTCACCGGCACATCCCCAACTATCCCAGAAAATGGGGCAATCACTCGCGTATCTTCGATCGCCACTTCTAAGGCTCTATTTTGGGCTTGTACTTGGGCTACTTCCGCTTCGGCGGCGGCAATTTCTTCAGGACGAGTGCCATTTTCTAATCGTCTGAGCTCTTGCAATCGTTCTTCCACTTCCGCTTCGGCGGCGGCAATGGTTTCAACCCGTGGCCCTCGTTCCTCTCTGGCTAAGGCTTGGGTGGCTTCAACTACCGCCGCTTCCGCCGCTTGGCGGTCTTCCCTTTTACTTTCTTTGAGTTCTTCTAAGCGTTGTTTGGCTTCTTCCAGGGCAGCTTCGGCGCGACGGTTTTCGGCCACCACTTCATCAAAGCGATCGCGGGAAATGGCACCTTCATTGAGTAACTCCTCATTACGTCTGACTCGTTGGGCGCTCAGATCCAGCCGCGCTGCTGCATCAGCAATTTGGGCTTCCGCTTGAGCAATTTCTTGACTTCGGCTGCCCCCACCACTCAAGGCTTGAAGTCTGGTTTCCGCTTGCTTTAATCGCGCCCTGGCTTGGGCAATGTCTTCCGCACGGTTGCCCGCTTCCAACTCCGCCAACCGCGCTGTCGATTGACTCAAACGCGCCCTGGCTTGGGCAATTTCTTCAATGCGCGGGCCTGCTTGTAATTCGGCTAACCGGGCTTGGGCGCTAATTAAGTTGGCTTGCCCTTGTCGTAGCTGAATTTCTGCTTCTCGACTGTCCAAACGGGCGATCGTCATCCCTGGAGAAACGCGATCGCCCGGTCTGACATAAATCTCGATCAGCCGACCATCCACCTCGGACTGGATACTCACCGCCTCTTCCGCTGCCAAATTCCCCACAATTTCACTGCTTTCTTCCAAAGTGGTTAATTCTACTGAGGCAATTCTGACGGAAATAGCCCGGGCGCCACCCCCTTGACCTTGCGCCGGTTGGGTAGTCTGAGTCAGAGTCGGCCACCAATACCATCCGCCTGCCCCTGCACCAGTCAACAGTATGATTCCTAGAATCATCCCCTTTAAGGGTGACTTGGGGGATTTTTTTCTCGAAGACCGAGGCTTTTTATTGGATGCAGGTGATGAGGAATTCTCTGCCGATGGCGAAATGTCAGGCAGTTCGGATTCGGCGATCGCCTCTCCCTCCGGGTTGGTTATCTCTGTGGCCAGGTAAGAATGACGAGTATCCATGAAGTTACACTGATTTCACAATTTCTTCAAATTTAACATCTTTAACATCTTTAACATCTTTAACATTTTGTCTTTTTCTTTTGCGTGAGAATTATTGGCTAATCTAATTTTTTTCAGGCTAATCAGATACAATAAGGTACAAATATATGCTGATAATATTCAGGTAATTAAAGATGATTCTTGCATCATTTTATTTGATGATAAGAATAAGTTAAGACAATGTTCATCGGCTTTTCGCGGTAAAAGCCCGGACTGACCGCTGAATTCATTTTAAACATTTAAATATTTAATAATTGGGTAATCTCGACCATTATTTTACCATAATCCACCAATTATCTAATAGAAATGCAAAATTATAAAAAGCCGAGTGGCGCTTTTAAGATGGGTTGGGAGGGATCGATTCGTTATTTTGCCAGAGGTCTATTTTAGATTTTATTTAAATTTATCTAAGATCCGATGGGGATTTTTGCCCATAAAACTGCTCGTTTTCTGGGATAATATTAAGTTTTGTAAATTAATTTGTAAATTAATAAAAATTCATAATACTCGACAAAATTGAGCAAGTTAAGTATAATAGAACAATAAATTTTCTCGGAAATCAGGACGGAGGAGCAAAAATCAAGCAAAACGCAAAACCTAGGCCAGCATATCACTGATTTGTCAAAATTTCTTCATAGATATAGATGATGCCTCCACAAGCTCAGAAATAAGCTGAGAAAATTGTCATCAAAATCTTGGCTAAAGATTTTGATTAAAAAATTGAGCCATCTGTTAAGTTTTTAAAGGTTAGTTAACGTTAGTTAAATAAAGCAAAATGACTGAAACAGCGATTGAATCGGTTCTACACGAAGAGCGTTTATTTCATCCCCCGGTTGAACTCTCAAAAAACGCTCATATTAAAAGCCTGGAAGACTATCACCGGATTTACGACCAAGCCAAAGCTGACCCAGAAAAATTTTGGGCTGATTTAGCAGAAAAAGAGTTGCACTGGTTTGAAAAATGGGACAAGGTGTTAGACTGGCAGCCCCCTTTTGCCAAATGGTTTGTGGGTGGCAAGTTGAATATTTCCTACAATTGTCTCGATCGCCATTTGACTAATGGACGGGCTGATAAACCGGCGTTGATTTGGGAAGGAGAACCGGGAGATTCTCTCACTTTTACTTATCGCGAATTGCATCGGGAAGTTTGCCTGATGGCTAATGCCCTGAAACATTTGGGGGTGGGCAAAGGCGACCGTGTGGGCATTTATATGCCGATGATTCCCGAAGCGGCGATCGCCATGTTAGCTTGTGCGCGAATCGGGGCGCCTCATACGGTGGTATTTGGCGGATTCAGCGCCGAAGCTTTGCACAGTCGTCTGGAAGATGCCCAAGCAAAATTGGTGATTACTGCTGATGGTGGCTGGCGCAAGGATCTGATTGTGCCGTTGAAAGAACAAGTGGATAAGGCGATCGCTGATAACGCCGTCCCCACCCTGAAGCACGTCCTGGTGGTGGAGCGCACCGGGCAAGAAGTCCACATGGAAGGCGATCGCGACCATTGGTGGCATGAACTGAAAACCCAGGTTAGCGATGATTGTCCCGCAGAACCAATGGATAGTGAAGATATGCTCTTCATTCTCTACACCTCCGGGACAACGGGCAAACCCAAAGGGGTCGTCCATACCACGGGCGGTTACAACCTCTATACCCATATCACCACCAAGTGGATCTTTGACCTGCAAGAAAACGATATTTACTGGTGTACCGCTGACGTAGGCTGGATTACCGGACATAGCTATATTGTCTATGGCCCATTGTCCAACGGGGCGACAACCCTCATGTATGAAGGGGCGCCGCGTCCTTCCAACCCCGGTTGTTTTTGGGATGTGGTGCAAAAATATCGCGTCACCATTTTCTACACCGCCCCCACCGCCATTCGGCTATTTATGAAAATGGGCGAACACCTGCCCAAAGCTCGAGACTTATCCTCTTTACGGTTACTCGGCACCGTCGGCGAACCGATTAACCCAGCCGCTTGGATGTGGTATCACCGGGTGATTGGCGGCGAAAAATGTGCGATCGTGGATACCTGGTGGCAAACCGAAACTGGCGGGATTATGATTACCCCCTTACCCGGCGCCACTCCCACAAAACCCGGTTCAGCCACCCTGCCCTTCCCCGGCATTATCGCTGACGTGGTGGATTTAGACGGCAATTCCGTGGGTGCCAACCAAGGCGGCTATTTAGTCATCAAGCATCCTTGGCCCAGCATGATTCGTAATGTTTACGGCAACCCGGAACGCTTCCGCAGTACCTACTGGGATCCAATCGCCCCCATCGATGGCCAATCCGTTTACTTTGCCGGAGATGGTGCCCGTCAAGACCCCGATAGTTACTTCTGGGTCATGGGTCGCGTAGACGATGTAATTAGTGTTGCCGGACACCGTTTGGGCACAATGGAAATCGAATCGGCCCTAGTGTCTCACGAATCCGTTGCCGAAGCCGCAGTAGTCGGCAAACCCAGCGATATCAAAGGAGAAGAAATTGTCGCCTTTGTCACCCTGGAAGGCAGCTACGACCCCAGCGAGGAGTTGGAAAAAGAACTCAAAGACCATGTGGTGAATGAAATCGGCGCCCTCGCCCGTCCGTCGGAAATTAAATTCTGTGACGCTTTGCCCAAGACTCGTTCTGGGAAAATTATGCGGCGCTTATTACGGAATTTGGCCGCCGGTCAAGAAGTCGCTGGGGATACTTCTACCCTGGAAGACCGTGGCGTTCTGGATAAATTACGCAGTGAAGCATAAGTGGCATAAGTTCAGCAACCGATAATTAAATAGATGTCTTAAATCAACCCGGTTAGTCAAATAACCGGGTTTTTTTATGGTTAATTTTTTATGGTTAATAGTTATAGTTAATATAACTTATAATATAACTAAAAAACTTCGTTTTCTTATTTTTATTTGCGATTTAATCGCCACCACGTAAGCCCAACCAAAGTGGTGATTATTTTTACCACAAAGACACAAAGAAACACAGAGACAAGGCTATGCCGTATTCCTAGTGTTTCTCTGTGTCTCTGTGGTTCAAAAATAATCACCACAAAGACACAAAGCAACACAAAGACAATCATAGCCAACCTCGATCGCGCAAATGCTGAATATCTTCTTCAAATTCTTCCATATCATAATGAATACAAATGCCTCGACTCGCTAAAAGCTGCTGGAATTCAATGGGATGCATTCTAGCAATTTTGCTGCCTCGACCTAGGGTAATCAGTTCTTTTTGAAATAGCGCGATTCTCGTTCCGAGACGCTGCGCGATCGCAATTTCTCTGAACCAGTCAGCATCACTTAATTGACTTGCTTGGGCGATCGCCTCATCAGAAATTTCTAAAGTGATTTGCACTGCTTTCCTCATCTATTTTATATGTATTGCCTATATTGCCTATATTGCCTATATTGCCTATTTTATATTGCTTTCCTCTATTCTCTGTGTTTCTCTGTGTTTCTCTGTGTCTCTGTGGTGATTATTTTTTTACCACAAAGACACAGAGGGAAACATAGACAAGTTATCATTGCCCGGAAATCACCACCCCAGCCCAAAAATAAGCATCCCTAAAAGGAATATATTCGGGATTTTCCTTCTCACTTCTAGACTTAGCTTTTTCTAAAATACTCGCATCACTGGGGGTAGCATTTTTTAATAATTATTCATAAACCTGAGTAATGTCTGCCTTGCCGTCTTTAGCCAAGTTTTTGCTTGGTTTAAGGCAATAACTGCCGGTTCAACCGCGAGATAAGCTTGATAAAATTTAATCGCCAATAAACCAGCCGCTTCATCGTTGACTGGCCATAAAGAAGAAATCACCTGAGAAACTCCAGCCTGCAAAAAAGCACTGGCTAAACCTACATATTCGGTTTCCATAGCTGTCATCTTGGTCATGGCAGTTTCGCAGGCATTGATATAGGCAAGGGAATAGGAATTTAAGCATAAGTTGGCGATTTATCCCGCCGTTAACTTATCTGGCTAGAAATAAGCCGGATAAGTTGGGCTTTTCTTGGTTATAACTAGCATCACCGCTAAAGTGAAATATTTGGGATTGAGATATTTCGAGATTGTTGCCTTCACTTTATCCTTGAACCAGGTGATTATTAATGTTAGCTTTAATCTTAGCTTTAATCTTAGCTTTAGTAGCATGAATACTAACCAAATTCCTAACTTTATGCGCGGATTTTCCCCAAATTGACTTAATCGCCGTGGCTGCGGTTTGGGAATATGGCAGTGGTGTTAATTCGACCCTATGGGCAGCATAAGCCACTATGAGCAAATTAGTCGGAGTGATTTGATTAGTTTACCGGCTATTTTACCGGCTATTTTACCGGCTATTTTACCGGCTATTTTACCGGCTATTTTTCCAGCCAAAAGCAGCCCTCGGTAAACGAGTCATGGCGATATTTTTCTGCCAAGATTCCTGCCAAGATTCCTGCCAATACTTGAGAAACGATGCCTCTAAGGGTAAGCCTCTAAGGGTAAACGGTGTAAGTCCCGGTGAGGTATCGGGATTAGTTGGCTAATTTTGGTGTTACTAATTTGGGGGTTCTTTTGGCGGTTAATTTGCCAGGAGTTGGTTAAGCATATTTATGGGAGAAAAGGAGAAGATTTGCACCACAAAGACACAGAGGGACACAAAGGCGGGTTTTAAGCCCGCCCCTATAGGAAATTTTTTACTTTAAATAGTAGCCAGTTTTTCTTTCAATATACTCTAGGACTTTGCCGTGGGCATCCGCATTGCTATGAGGATGTAAAATCATCTTTGTGCCATTATCAGGCAACCAAAAGGAGATTTTGTGAGTGTTTGGGTCTTGAGAAAAAGCGCTGATCCGGTTGAGATCGAGCAAGTATTCTTCTCGGTCGTAATGAAACTTAATCCAATCGGCACTTACAGTGGTTTTGTGGTGGATTTTTTCTAGGTAATTCAATACCTTTTGATATGACTCTGCATTACTTTGGGGATGAATGCAAATCGATACACCTCCATCAGGTAACCAAAAAGTTATTTTGTGATTAGAAGACACAGAAAAAGCGCCAATCCGATCGAGATCAATCACATAAGTCTCCCGATCGTAGATAATTTTGACCCAGTACGCCACAAAGCCTCCTCACTCGCACTTCCCCTGGATTTGGGTGATTTTTATAACTGCCTGTTGTAGGAATTAATCCTACGGAAGAATCCTCTAGTTCATGCAGGCGATCGCTGACATTATCTGCCTGCAAATCCTCTGTTTTATGCTGATTTTTCTGAGGATTTGTATGCGGATTTGTATGCGGATTTTACCCCTCGTTTTCGTCTCCCATAACTTGATAAGATGCCGCTTTAGTAAAACCATGAAATAATGGATGGGGGGTGTTAGGACGAGAGTGAAACTCAGGGTGGAATTGGGTGGCAATAAAGAACGGGTGATTGGGCAATTCAATAATTTCCACTAACCGACCATCGGGGGAAGTTCCACTTACAATATAACCACTTTCTAGGAATAGGTTACGATAGGCATTGTTAAACTCATAACGATGGCGGTGTCGTTCATAAACTACTTCTTGTTGATAAAGTTTTTCCGTCAAAGTATTCGGTGTTATCCGACAAGGATATAACCCTAGTCGCATGGTTCCCCCTAAGTCCACCACATCTTGTTGTTCTGGCAATAAGTTAATCACTGGATTATCTGTGTTTGCATTAAATTCGGCACTATTAGCATTGGGTAAATTGGCAATATGACGCCCCCATTCAATCACGGCACATTGCATCCCCAAACATAACCCCAAAAACGGGATTTTTTGTTCGCGGGCATATTGAATGGCCGATATTTTACCATCAACTCCGCGAATGCCAAAACCTCCGGGAACTACGATTCCTTGGATATTAGCCAGATATTTTTCTGGGCCTTCCGCTTCAATATCTTCTGAGTTCACCCAAGTCAGTTCCAGGTGACAACCATTGGCGATCGCCCCATGTCGGAGGGCTTCGACTACGGATAAATAAGCATCACTTAAACGGACATATTTGCCAACAATAGCAATGTTGAGGGGTTGACCCCCCTGATAAAGGCGATCGACTAGGGTTTGCCACTTGCTTAAATCTGGTTGACGGTGTTCAATTTTCAGCAAGTTAATCGCTTGAATGGCTAATCCTTCTTTTTCTAAAATCAGCGGTACTTCATAAATACTCTTGGCGTCTGGAGAAGTAATCACGCATTCCACGGGTACATCACAAAATTCGGAAACTTTATGCTTAATTCCCTCGGATAAAGGGCGATCGCAACGACAGACTAAAATATCGGGTTGAATGCCAATTGACCGCAATTCTTTAACAGAATGTTGAGTCGGTTTAGTCTTCATTTCTCCAGCGGAAGGAATCCAAGGCACCAGAGTTACATGAATATATAACACATTATTTCGTCCCACATCTTTGCGAAACTGGCGAATTGCTTCTAAAAAGGGTTGGGATTCAATATCACCCACAGTTCCGCCGATTTCTGTAATCACCACATCGGGATTAGTATTTTTGGCTACGCGATGAATTCGTTCTTTAATTTCATTGGTAATATGAGGAATAACCTGGACTGTACCTCCTTGATAATCTCCTCGTCTTTCTTTATTGATCACTGCCTGATAAATTAAGCCTTGAGTCACACTGTTAAGTCGGGACATGGAGGTATCGGTGAAGCGTTCATAATGTCCCAGGTCTAGGTCTGTCTCAGCCCCATCTTCTGTCACGAAAACTTCCCCATGCTGAAAAGGACTCATGGTTCCGGGGTCTACGTTGATGTAGGGGTCAAGCTTTAAAATCGACACTGAATAATCTCGTGACTTCAGCAACCGCCCCAAGCTGGCAGCGACAATTCCTTTGCCAATACTAGAAACCACCCCACCAGTGACAAATACAAATTTACTCATAAAAAAACCGCCTCAGTTTTAGAATGCGGCGCCTGCTCATGTTCAGAGATCCAGCTTCGATCGCCTGGGACTGGTGAGCATAGCGCATAAAATTTCGACTTTTACCTTATAATATCCGATCGCGATCGCCATTTTTTCAGGGTTTTATGATTTTTTCACCATTTATGCTGAATTTTCATTTTTAATAATTGACCGCAACCAGGGTTCTGTGGTGGTTAAGGGCGACGTTTATTTGCTTGATTAACTGTTGGCCTCATCTTTGGATAAAATTAAATTGACCGCGTTTAATTCATGGGAATTTAACAAATAGCGATCGCTGAACATATTCACCCGCATTTCCGCTAAACTATAACTGCGAAAAATCAAAAAAGGGAACTCTGCATATTGCCGACCAATGGGTAGAGTATTATAAGCGGGATAAAGAGAATGGACGTAGCGAGAAAGTAGGCTGCGAAACTCGCGTTCTGCTTCCTCTTCTGGCTGACTTTTAAAATATTCCCGGAGGGTTTCCCCACTAATGAACACAAACAGGGGCAGGGCATAATATTGATCGGAATTCTGGCTGGTCAGTTCAAACCATTGGGTTTTATTAATATCCCCGCGCAGTAAATTTACTAACTCCATTGCCCCATCCCGAATCTGCGATCGCAAATTATCGGGATACTGGTTACTTTTGCTAATTGCCCACATTTTTTCTACCAGGTCTTTAGTGGCATATCGTCTAATCTGTTCTTCCAGACGAATTTGATAAGTTTCTTCAAGTTTTTGGTTAATTTGTACCACCAATAAATTACCCGTGAGGATACCGGGTTCTATATTACCCAAGGCCAATAAATTATCTAGTCGTTGGCATAACTTAGCAAAATTACTGTTAAACTTTTCTCGCAATTGTAAATAAGAAGATACCTGGTTTTTCACTGGGTCAACCAGATCGCGATCGTGATGCAACACAAACTCAGCCCGACTGAGAATTTGTTGCAAGCTGTGATAAACTTCTTCTAGGTTTTTATGACTGGGTTTGCGACGGTGTTCGTTCTTCATTTCCCGGATTAAATTAGTCATAATACTGGTAAAAGTAGCGCCCGCTGCGGTGACAGATTTTCCGCCAATGGGAATCATCATTACCTGTTTTCGACCCAATATTCCCGCCCCGACAATTCGAGTCATAATCGATAGCTTGAGAATAATCAAAATATTCAACAAATTTAAGATACTTTCCTGAATGGGTATTATTAAGTCGGAAATATCGTTAGCATCAGGATAATAAACTGCTGTTTCTGATAAATAAAATATTAGCTGTTTTTCTTGAGTGTCAATAGTTTGCTTTACACCATTTTCTAAATATTCACCTCTTGCCCGATAAATTACCTGAATTACTTCCATTAAATTACGTTCAATTTGAAACCGAGGAATTTCTACCAGGATATGAGTTGCCTTGGGAAAAGATAAGCCGCGACTAGCCGAAGAAGTCATAAAAACAACCTTGGCATCTTGCTTATATTGGCTAATTTTCTGCTTATCCGCTTCTGATAGGTTAGCGTGAATTTCTAGGTAATCCGTATTCGGGGTAAATTCTCCCCGATTTTGGCGAATTTTGGCAGTAGGGGCGAAGCATTCGGGGCTAACTTTGCTTGCTTCTTTAAGAAATTCTTTGCCCGAATGCTTCGCCCCTACATGGGTAAATTCTCCCCGATTTTGGCGAATTTTATCAATCAGTTCTTCTAAGCGTTTTTTGTCTTGAATATAGACTAATATTTGGCCGCAGTTGGCGTCATCTAATAACCGTTGAATGTCGGCATTAATCTGACTTTGGACGGCTTGACCGAGTTGATTAGTTTTATCTTTTAATGGGTTGGGATCGAATTTGACACATTGGATAAATAATTGATAAGTAATGTTTAAGCAACTAGCGGGGTAAGAGTTGGCATTAATTGCGATCGCGTCAGCGGTGCGGAGCACTTTCGCTTGTCGCTTATTAAACACAAAATTCTGCACCGATAAAGGGGCTGCCGCTTGTTTGGCCATCCGAAAATAAATCTTATCCGGTTCTGGGGTAGTTTGGGCAAGATGTTGGGTAATTACTTCCTTTTCCACAATCGACGCATCGGCCACAATTATTTTAACATTAAACCCATATTCAGTTAATTTAAATTTGGTTAAAAATTGGCTGATGCCTTTAAGAAAATTAGCCCCGCTATCATCCCCGGTGATTTCATCAATCATTATAAATATATGCTTAATTCGCTGGGCAATTTCCCGCATCTTTTCGGGAATTACTTTCTTATCCCGTGAGTTGTATGCCCCTTTAAAAATATTGTCCAAATGGCGTAAAGTATCCACCGCTGGAGTGAAGTTTTGCTGCCCTGGTTCTCTTGGGGGATTTACTCGCAATGATTGAATGGAAACCGTGGCGACGATTTGGTTGGATATCTGTTCATTGATTAAGCTATGAATGCCTTCGCAAAGACTAAACAAAACTCCGGCTTTCTTTTCCCCGCGATCGCGAATTTGGTCATCGGCAATTTGGTGTAAGCGTTTCTGAGAACGGCGATCGCTTAAACGGCTATCTTCAGAAGAAATAGCCGCAGCGTTGATAAAATCAACTTGTTTAAGGCGAAAATTATCTTGACGTGCATCAGAATAATATTGCACCGTGGGACGACCTAAGTTATCCTTGATTATTGCTGAGTTACTGTTAATCGCAAATATCCGAGAATCTGATAATTTGCCCGGATTTTCTGTGGGGCGATTCCGCGCAGCGGATCCGGAAATGGAATCGCGGCGATCGCTTTTAAACTTTTCAATCAAATCTAGGTTAACTTGTTTCCGGGGACTGACATAAAGGAATAAGTAACCATCGTCACCGTCTTGGTCTTTACGGCTTTTCAAGAAATTGGCGATCGCGGTTGTCTTGCCAATCCCCGGATTTCCGGTTAAAAAAATATAAGTATTGTCAGATAATAAAGCTTGTTGAATTAGTTCAGCATGGGCATTTCTCAGAGTTGCCCCTGGGGTGACATTTAGCTGAGTAGCTAACTCATCGGGTATAATACCCAAAGAATTAAAAAAATTATCAATTTTTTCTGTATGAGTTATCTTAGTAATAGAATTAATTGACGCTTCCAGGGGTTTAGTGGATAACTCCTGAATCAACTGTTTGCCATCGATAAAACTCTTAGCGGCATTGCGTTGAATTAACTGCAAAACTTTCCGACGGGCATTTTGAATTTCTTGGTGTTTTGGTTCATGTTTATAAATCTGGGCAAAGGTGGCCAAAATATCCAAATTTTCAGGGCGAAGGGATAGGGTACTTAGGTGGCGATCGCTGTATCCCACCACATTAAACACCACATCCGCATCATCGGGCAATATCTGATGTTTTTGTCCCTGTTTCTGTAAAAAGCCATAAAAACTATGGATATATGAACCCGCTTGAATCAACTTAGCAGTTTCCTTATCCTTGCGTTTAAAAGCGGTAAAATATTGGGCTAAATCTTTAGAAAAATCACCTCTGAGATATTCAGAATTTCCCGTATCAATTCGCAGCTTAGAAAACACACTTTTTGAGCGAATATACTTAATTTCGGTCATCAACATTCGCCGTAACACTTCCACATCATCAAGGGGGGCTAAATCAGCGGCAGATTTTACGGAAAATGTAGATAAATCCACACAGAGAATCCGGTATTGATTTTTATAACGCAACAGCAGCAAAGTATCCCCTTGCAAAAATTCTCCTTTCCCGGAATATTGGCTAATTAAAGCATCGATATTTTCTAATTCACCAAACTGAGATAATAGATCGGTAAATTCTTGGCGATCGCTCTTTTCATAGCTTTGCATACTGTTATTATTGCAAAAGCTACACTGATAATATAGAATTTCTAAATCTTGGGTTTTGCGGCGCCCTTGGGGACTCCATCCCGTCGCTTGCAAATATTCTCGGAAAAAATTTAAACCACCTAAAAAACCTTTTTTGAGAAAATACTGACTCCATTTTTCCACAATTTGAATATTCAAGTCACTAATCAGACTATCAGAGTCAATCATCTTCTGCACTATTTTCGGTAACTTAAGCTGTTCTAGATCGTGGCGATATAAATCGCCAAAATGGTGCGGGATTTGCTGGTGTTCTATATAAGCCAGAATCCCCAGATTAAAGCCTACTTCAAATAATCGTCCGAGATTTTCTGCGATCGTCATCGTTTTATGATAAATTAGTGGTTAATTTTTATTCATTATATCCCATAAATGTATAGAGCCAAAGCATATAAAAAAATTGGTTAAATGGTTAAATATTTGGTAAACAAACGAAAGTTAACTGCCAATCATGCTTTTCCTGTAAGAAATATCTGCTACAGAGCAAAAATCAGTCAAAGCTATGCTATAATAAGTATTAATATTAAAATAAGATCCAAGCAATTTTCAAATCTAGCAATATATGTCAACAGTGAAAGTAGCCGCCGAGTTATCCTTCGAGGAATTACTCAATGCGATCGAACAGTTAAGTTTACCTGAATTGGAACAATTTGTCTCGCGGGCGATCGCGGTACAGTCCCAAAAAAAAGCGCCAAGGCTGTCCAAAAATGAAGCTGAACTATTACTACAAATTAATCAAGGTTTACCTCCTGACATTCAACAACGCTATCAAGACTTAATTGTCAAACGGCGCAGCGAGACTCTGACCAGTGATGAATATAGCGAATTATTGCGCCTTACCGACACGGTAGAATCTCTAGAAGCAAAAAGAGTAGAATCTCTGGCGGAATTAGCAATTCATCGGAAAATTTCCATAACTGCTTTGATGGAACAATTAGGGATAAAAACGCAAGATTATGCCTAAGCAACAAGTTACAGTTCAACAAAAACAGGCAGTTATAGAACGCGCTAAAGGTTGCTGTGAATATTGTCGCAGTCAAGCCCGTTTTGCTACCCAAGGATTTTCCGTGGAACATATCCAACCAACGAGTAAAGAAGGTCAAAGTACATTAGATAACTTGGCTTTAGCTTGCCAAGGTTGTAATAATCACAAATATAATAAAACAGAAGCGCTAGATCCTGTTACAGGAAAAATATTTCCCTTGTTTAATCCCAGAGAGCAACGATGGTTAGATCACTTTGCCTGGAATGAAGATTATACTTTAATTTTGGGTTTAACAGCCACCGGACGCAGCACCGTTGAATCTCTACGTTTAAATCGAGAAGGTTTAGTAAATTTGCGACGTATCTTATATAAAATGGGCGAACATCCTCCATCAGAGTCCAAATGATTATAGAAACTAAATATTTTTCCAGCAAATGTTTGTTTTCTTTTCCTAGAACTACCCCCGAATTCGCGGGGGTAGTGTCTAAAATTTCAAAATTGGCTAAACCCGCACATTTAGCACTTTCTTCACTTCCGTTAAAAACGCCAAAGAATTAAAGTCAACTCCAGGGGACATTTGGGGAAAAATAGACAAAGCGCCCACTGACTCTTCCCCAATTAAATTATCATAAGGGTCTAACTTGATGCACATATTCTGATTTTTCTCAAAGCGGGAAAAGTGAAAAAGAGTCAGGTATTGCAAAATATCATTTTTCAGCGGACTTTGATAAATTAAATCCTGGCGGATATTTTGGTCATCCAATACTCCCGGATAGAACTTGCCTAGTAAAGTGGAATAAGACATTACCCCATTATAAAAGCGATCGTCTGCATCTTTGCCCTTCACGGAAATGCCATTAAACAAGTTAAAAAATACCACCGCTTGCTGTTGGGGGTCTTGGGATAAGCGGGTCAGTTCAGCAGTCTCTTGCACATACAAAGATTGCTGCTGCTTCATGTCTTTCACTTTTCGCACATAATACTTATTGAAAAATACCGGATATATTTTGATATCCCCATGATTTTTCCCCAAAGCATTAATGATACTAGGAGACATAAAATACAGTCCCTCATCTTGTTCGGTCTTAGTAATATGCAGGGTACTCGTATGAGGGGCTTGGGCAATATATAAAAAGTGCCGGTATCCTTGGCGATATAAATTGCTCACCGTATCAATTAAAATTGGCGGTTCACCATACAAATCTTTCAGAGAATAATTCTCAGAAAAAGTCAGCAGAGGAGTGAGAACAATAATGTCATTTGGTGTTCGTTGTACGGTGATGACTTCTCCGATTACATTCGCCTTGCGACTTTGGCGGTTTCTGTTATCGTACTTAGCGTCGCTTTCCCGACTAGAAACTACGATAATGGCTAATTTATCTAGAGTTGGCGGGGCTGAATTTTGGCTAAAGCGAAACTTTTTGGGCAATACCGAGTACAAGGAGGCTAAACCATTATTAATAGTAAATTTACTCAGATTATTAATCCGAAAACCTTGAGAATTAGAGCGATATTTTTCCCGCAACAAGTGAGATAAGCTTTTAGACAAATGGGCGATAAACTTTTCCGCGTGGAATGGATTGTTTTGGTTTCCTAGGTGCAGACGAATTTGGGGAATAAATAAGTTATTGGGCGCATTTTCTAGCAATATATCGAAGCAGATATAAGACAACAATGTCCAAACAAATCGATAAGTAAATCCCTGGCTTTCGGTTAATGGTTTCTCTTTCTGATCTGCCTTTGCCGGTCCTAAAATATCTTTATTGTAAGCAAAGACTACCAAAGAATTGGGAAATCCTGGATGACGATATGCTTCGCGACATTTAGTATCACTAGGTGTCCAGAGTACCGGCAGAACTTTGATCCCGGAAATCTGATATTTCCAGGTAAACTCTTCCCGGCTTTCAGCGGTAAAATAACGGATATCCTCTATTTTAATCGTCCCCGGAATTTGACAAAGGGCTTCTGGGTCTACCTTTGCTTCCCCAACGGAAATATATCTCAGGCATTTTTTGGGATTAATGATGTCTTCATTAAAAAAGACTCCGTTTGGCATACTGTCAGTGTCCGAGAGGATGCCTTTTCTGACAGTAATTTGAATGGGATAAGTGCCTGTGGGTAAAATTGTCTGTTGTTTCAGACCGTTTTTTAGCAATTCTCCCAAGCGTTTAATTTTTTCCCGGAAATTGAATTCCTTGAATCCTTTAACCATGCCATAAAATAGAGTCTTTTTTTGCTCCTCGTTATTCCCTTGGAGAATAGGCAAAACTCTGGTTTGAAAGATTTCTAGGGCTGGGTATTCTAGTTCGGAGTTAGGGTCATAGTTAGGGTCTAGGGGGTTGCAGCGAGAGGCAAAGATGAAATAGTATAGTAAAACCCGTCGTAACACTTTTTCGGCAAAAGATTTAGCTTTTTCGGGGTTAGCCAGATTTTCTTTATGTTCGAGATTATCGGGATCGATTAGATTCAGATGATAGTCAAAAGATGGTTGACCACCGTAGGCTTGAACTGCGCCATTAAGTTTCATTTTGAAACCACAGATAAACTGAGTTTCTCCTTTATTTGTATCGGTGTATTCGCCTAAGTTTCCGGCAACAATGGGAATAATAGGCAGGGGGTCAAAAGCTTCGGCGCGGGAAAAAACATCCCTGTAGTTAATGGTGTAGCCAGCATAGCTGACTTCATAATCAGCGTTGGTTTTACTGGTATCGTTGATATATTGTTCAAGTAACTTCAGACGCCGAATTAAATCTTGCAAATAAATTCGCCCTACGGAGTCTGCGGTTTGAATGTGATATAATAGATGCTCTAAATAGACGATTTTGGCGTATTTTTTCAGTTTACCGAGGGTTTCGGTGTCCACAATTCTTTGCAGTTCTTGAAAATCTGATAATTCATCCTCTATTTCGTCTTGGAGATTGTCATAAAGGTCTTGTTGTTTTTCTTCACTGTCTACCTCAGTGAGAATATAGTTTTCGATGCCTTGTTTGAGTTGGTCTTGAACTTGGTTGATGTTGTGAACGTTGATGGTGAGTTTGTGGAATTTTAATGCAGAATCACCGCCCGGACGGTTGGTTTCTATCCGCAGTTGTTGGGTTTGCTGGTTGGGATATGGTTTGGCAAAATCTTGCCATAAGGTTAAAGGTTGTTTGTCTTTTTCGTCTTTTTTTGGCAACTCTGATAAGCTATTCAGGATTAAGCGATCGCGCAATTCCTGGATAGTTTCTGACGGTGAAATCGCCCCGGCTAACTGTTGCTGTAATAAAAAACGAATTTGCTGAATTTTATCAGGAAATTGTTCCTCAAAACCTCTGGCAAAATTAACGGTAGCACTACGCACTCCTTGAGTAGAAATCAGGGGATTTTCCACCCCAGAAGTAGTAGCTAAAGCCTTGGCCAAAGGGTCAATCTGGATCACTAAACGTTGACGATCGCTGGATAATTGAAACAGAGGATAATCGGGCAATTTTCTCAGGATTTGTTGCAGAAAACTGCTATAATTAACCGGGGCTAAATTATTACTACTTTGTGTGAGGTCATTAACCATAGTAATCACTCAAATCAGGGCTGGCAAGATACCTCCCAGGGGAGGTTATCTTAGAATAAGATACTATTTGGGAGCAAATAAGTCAACTTATCTTCGTGTTCTCTGTGTCTCTGTGGTAAAAAATTTCTAAACTGCCGATTTTTTCAGTTGTTGTTGCAAATCTTCCCGCAGGCGATCGCACACCGAATCATGGTCTAACTGACTTAAAATTTCCTGAATTACTGTACTCGGCCCCATTTGTCCCCAAGTGCAACCTTGTTCTAAATAAACTTGTGCTGCTTGTCCCACTTTATAAGTACCAAACCCGGCCATAGTTGCCTGGGCGATCGCTGCCCCCGCATAAGCAGTAATCCCAGAACCATCACCCATTCCGCCACCAATTGCCGCGCCAGTTTTACTCAAACCTAAAAATACCCCACTCAGCAATTCACTTAATAATAAACCGCCGCTACTAAACAGAATTTGCTTTAACAAATTCCCGGCTTCATAACTGGTCATGGGCAAACCATATAACCGGGCTAAAGAACGAATCAACAATAAATCTGCCACAGAACCGCCCAACAAATCAATAATCGGAATCGGATTTAAAGCTACTGCCAAAGCTTTATATTGAGAAAACTTTTGAATTAAATTTTCTGCTTGTTCCGTTCTGGCGGCTAAGGCAATTTTAGCCATTTTTGACTCTGCATCTCGCACTTGAGTTAAGGCATTCAAAGCAATCAGCGATCGCCCTTCTTTCTGGACAATGCTAAAAATTTTCTGTTTCAATTCTTCAACTTGTGGCCCTGGAGTTTCTAACTCATAACTCACCCGACCATCGGGCCATTCTACCCGCACTTGTAACGGCGCAGGTTCGGCGGAAACCATGACAATATCATTGGCCGAAAGTAAACGATTCACCCCACGACTTCCCCCCAAAGATAACAACTGTTGATAAATCGCTTCTCGGTCTTGGTCGGGATATAAATCAATCTTGTTAAACACCAAAATCATGGGCTTTCCTGCTTGCCGTAAATCGCACAAAGCATCATATTCAGTTCGGGTAATATCCCCAGCGACCACAAATAAAATTAAATCCGCTTGTTGGGCCACATCTCGCGCCATCTGCGATCGGGCTTGCCCTTCCACCTCATCCAAACCAGGGGTATCGATTAACTCAATAATTATTTTTTGATCCCCATCATTATTCTTTTTTAAGGAAGGGTTCGCGATCGGGATCTCATCAAGTTTCCACTGTAGCGATCGCGGCCATTGAGTCACCCCATGAATTGGCCCCGTTGTCAAAAGTTTCTGACCTAACAACGCATTTAATAACGCTGATTTTCCTCGACTGACTAAACCAAAAGCAGCGATACGAAGAATTTCTTGGTCTAACTTTTCTAAACTTGCTTTTAAGCCATCTAACTGGGCTTGCATTGCCGCTTGATGTTCAATTTCCGTAAACGGTTGCGGGTGGCGACGAATATAAGAATACCAAGAAAGCGATCGACGAATCGTCGCCCGCGCACTATTCAAATGACGACTTTGAGAATTCGATCCAATAGACACAGAATTTCACCTTTTTTTTAGGTTAAAGATTTTTATCGACCTTATCATAACGCAAACATGGCGCAATTTTTCTCTGTCCTTGGTGGGGGTTCAGAAACCGGGTTTCTGTCGTGAATATCAAAAGTTATCTGTTTTCAGCATAAAAGAAACCCGGTTTCTAAGTCCTCGCAGATAACCGAGAAACCGGGTTTCTGTGGTGAAAATAACGGTTATCGGTGGGTGACATAAAAGAAACCCGGTTTCTTCTCTTTGTGTCCTTTGTGTCTTTGTGGTGAAATTATCTCTAATTGGCAGCGGATATTGGCAGCGGATAAAAGAATTATCTTATGCAGAAAATAGTCAACCCATCCGCTGCCAACCACTATCCAAAAATAAAATAGCCCACCCTACAATATAAATACTGTTACACTTATATAGAGAAAAAAAAGAGAGTCAAACAAAATGACAGCGATCCAATCAATCACAACGGCAACAACATCCCTTTATGAACAAGATTTTTATCTGTGGTTACAGACGAATATCAAATTATTAAAAGAGGGAAATTTTGCCGAAATCGATTTAGACAACTTACTTGAGGAATTAGAAAGCATGGGGAAAAACGATAAAAATGCTTTAAAAAGTAATCTGCGGATACTTATCATGCAATTACTCAAGTATAAATATCAGCATAAAAAACTAACAAATAGTTGGAATTACACCATTCGAGAACATCGTATTCGCCTCGAAGATACTTTCAAAACCAGTCCGAGTTTATATCGGTTTTTTGAAGAGATTTTTAATGAATCTTATCAAGATGCGAGAGAACTGGCCGCCGATGAAACGGGTTTATCCATCCAGATATTTCCCCCAGAGTCTCCCTTTACTAGAGAAGAAGTGCTTAACCCTGACTTTTTACCGGCTGATAATGAGCCTAAAAATAATGAGTAGGGACACGATATATCGTATCCCTACGCTAAACCCAGGGAAATATAAAAGGTTCAAATGAGTTGGTTTTTGTACCTCAATCCAACCTAGATTCTCAATTTATAGATAACTATCTGGATCGTTTCCTCGATGATGATTGTGAAGCTAAAATGCTAAAACCTTTTCTCCATTCACACTGGAAAGTTTTAGTTATTAAATTTTTTAAGCAAATGACTTTAATATTAGAATTATGACATGAACCCGCTTTATTTTGTATATTAGTAATTTCACATCCTATATCCTTTAACTCATCAGAAAATGAAATTTCTCCCACATAATCTCCATCAGCAACTACATTATTATTCTCTTCTACATATTGATCCAGTTCCCAACATACAATTTGATCGGTCACTACTAATGGATGGTTAAATAACTCATCGGTTGAAAATGTATATTTATATTCCAAGCCTTTAAGTTCTTCTTTTAATTCATCATCATTAAATTCTGCTGCTAAACTGTCAATTCCTTGACCGGAAAAATTTAAAGGTCTTAACCAAAACTTAGAGTAGGGAGAATGAGCAGGAACAAAATGAGCTAATAGTGTATATAATGCACCTACTCCATGTTCTTCTCCGACACTAGGAACAAAAAACTTTTTACCTTTTAAAACTTCAACATCTAAAATATAAAAATTATCTCTTTGACGGATTAATTTTTTTGCGTCATTAAATTGTTTGACTTGAACGTCGATTTTGGCTTCACTAATTTTATTTCTTAGGCTTTGTATCAACTCGCTGAAAACCTTGCTTTCATTCCAAGCTTGATCTAAAAATTTTTTGATATTTTCTAAAAATTGTTCACTTTTTAGAGTTTTAATTGATGATTCACTTAAGGAATTTCGGTCGGTGACTAGCGGGAAGCTACCATTAATCATAAATACATAATGTGTCATAGCTTTACTATCACTTAAAACCCGATAATCCTGCAATAAACTATGACTAAAAATTTCATTATAAGGACATATTTTTAGTCCTTCAGAACAAACAAACGTTCCTCTTTGTGAACTAAACCCAATACCAGACCTCTTTTTTCCTTGACGATCTAATTCTTCATAGTGGTCTAAAGCTCTTCGGTTTCCATCAATAGCGAACACCAGAGAATACATAGTTCCGCTAAATTTAAACACCTGAGCTTTACGATAATAAAATCTACCTGACCTGAGTTGCTTTATTTCGGCTGGCGTTTTCCAGATATAATCTTCCATACCGGGAAGAAATTTCGGTTTGTCAATGTATGGATATCCAGGAGGGATCTCTTCTAATTGTTCTTTATTGCAATTCCAAATAAAAAGTTGGCATTTATCATTATATGTAGGAGATGATTTTTTAAAATGTTCAGCTTCTTGCTCACTAAATCCTGTTCTCTCAGAATCTAAAATTCTGACATCCCCATGTCTAGTAGAAAATCTAATATAACTTTTTATATAGGGATAGTCTTTATCTGTACCGTAATAGCTGGAAAAGTTATCTACTTCTAAACCTATTACAATAATTATGGTTCCGGTTTTTAAATTTGATTTAAAATATGTCTCATCTAAATGTTGAATAATAGCAACTGTTCGAGCATCTGGTTGAGGTAGTAGTTTTCTTAATGTTAACCAAGGTTTTGTATCGTCTTGATCTGTAATGTTGTGCTGTTCAGAATCTAAAGTATCTTTTGGATTATCTATAATTACAGAACGCCAGCAAGATTCATTGTCCTCTTGGCATCGGGTAATAAGTGCAAATTTTCGTGAAGCAAAGCAAAGTTTTGATCCTTGACATTTGTAGCCTATAGATTTCCCAAGAGTTTTGGTTGAAAGACCTATTGAGAAGAAAGCATCCATTGGCGTTACTCCATTAACTTCTTCTTCAGAGCTTATCCCAGTCCCATTATCAATAAAGATAAACCCATCATATTGAAGTAAAGGATATATTTCAATAACAGATGCTAAAGCATCATAAGAGTTGGAAATTAGTTCGCGAATTACTTCACAGGGATCTTTTCTGTTAACAGATAATTCACGCAAAATATGTTTGTAACTAACACGGCAAGAAATTATACGATTATTTTCTGCCATACTAAATAACCTCACATTTTTATTTATTACTTGAGTAAATATTTTAGCATGAATCAGTATATTTGTCAAGGCTGGCAAATCAAAAATAAATAAGTCAGAAGTTTAGATACATTGTTGATGCTCAAAGACTGGTCTGAAGAAAGCCGTTATCAAAAACTTAATAGAAAAAATATCGATATTTACTATTTAATTTTATTGTTGTTGATTAGCCACATTATTTGATAGCAAAAAAATGTTTATTTTTTTATAAAATTTTACAAGAGGAAGCACCGACAAGCTAAAATGATATCAAAAATAACTACAACATTTCCCGAAAAAGGCAATTATGAAATCAGAGTATGACTTTTCCAAAGCAGAAGAAGGTAAATTTTACCATCCTGATGCTAAACTTCATTATCCCATTTATCTCGATCCCGATGTCGAGCAGTTTGTGACAAAAATTGCTGAACAGAAAAAGATTGAGGTGCAAGTTTTAGTCAATGAATGGCTGAGAAATAACATTAAACTCATTCAAAGTATTGAGTAGTAATTTTTTTTCATGTCGATTGGGTTGAGCCGAGCGAAACCCAACGCGATACCTGATTTTTGTTGCGCTGTTGGCTGTGCGTGCAGCATCCGACAATTGACGCGGCTCGTCAAGTAGCCATAACCAAACATGAGTATCGAGTAAAATCATTCATTCTCCCAAAGCGTCCCTTCAGGCATTGGTTCATCAAAATCGGCGGCAATTTTGATTGGCATTCCTCGCAGGGGATAATTTTTCCCCGTTGCATCAGGAAGCGAATAGGGAACAATCCGAGCAACTGGTAAACCGTTGCGAGTAATAATAACTTCAGACTGGTTAACAGCTATTTCATCAACAATTGCTGTTAGGGTGATATCGGGTTCCTCTAGGTTTAGATATTTCATAATTTTACCGGAATAAAATAATTTTATATATCGATTGAACTGGCGATCGCTCAATAATATTATATACTGATATACAATATTATACAACAACCATATTTACCAAACAGCGATCGCCAATCAAAAAAATTACATTTATCGATCTGGTTTCTTAGTTAACGCTGGGTGAGTCTGCCTTAATTATAACAGAAACCCGGTTGATTTCACCGATATATGCATAAATCATAAAATCTGTTAGACTTATATATAGAAAAGAAAGGGAGTCAAACAAAATGACAGCTATCCAATCAATCACAACGGCAACAACATCCCTTTATGAACAGGATTTTTATCTGTGGTTACAGACAAATATCAACTTATTAAAAGAGGGAAATTTTGCCGAAATCGATTTAGAAAACTTACTTGAGGAATTGGAAAGTATGGGTAGAAGCGATAAAAATGCTTTAAAAAGTAATCTGCGGATACTTCTCATGCACTTACTCAAGTATAAATATCAGCATGAAAAACTAACAAATAGTTGGAATTACACCATTCGAGAACATCGTATTCGCCTCGAAGATACCTTCAAAACCAGTCCGAGTTTATATCGGTTTTTTGAAGATATTTTTAATGAATCCTATCAAGATGCGAGAGAACTAGCCGCCGCTGAAACTGGTTTATCCATCCAGATATTTCCTCCAGAGTCTCCCTTTACTAAAGAAGAAGTGCTTAACCCTGAATTTTTACCGGCTGATAATGAGCCTGCCGAAAATGGCGAAAATAAGGAGTAATGACATATAAAAGAAACCGGGTTTATTATCAAAATTTTTGGTGTCAAACTAGATATCTATGCAAAAACCCGGTTTCTATTCCCCTAGACACAATATATCGTCTCCCTTGAGGTTTTTTAATTACAATTCCCCCTGAGAAATCCAGGCACCCCAAAAATAGGGATGAGATAATAATTTATAATCGGGGTTATTGTCCATAAACTCCTGGGAAAGCATTCTTTTATCCTTAAACTCACCCAAAATATCGCGATCGCCCGTTAAGTTTAACTCTTGTAACTTGTGAATGGTGAGATTGCGGATATAATTTTGGGCTTTAACCAGAGATTCTCGCTTGCCTAAACCCTGCTGAACGTGATTTAAAAATTCATCCATTAATAACAGCGATACACGGGTAGGAACTGACCACAAACTCATAATTAAAGCCTTACATCCCGCTACCGCAAAAGCCCGCCGTAACCCGAAAACACCCTCCCCTGATTGCACATCTCCTAAGCCGGTTTGACAAGCAATTAAAATGGTTAATTCATTTTCCCATAAATCAATGCCCGCGATATCCTGAGCTAATAGTCTGCCTTTGCCTGCTTCGAGGGGTAATGACTGCCCTTTTCGCCAAGTATTTGCCCCCGCAAAGGCTAAATAACCCCGAATCATGGCATTATTACCAGGTGCAACGGCAAAGCGATTAAAAGGGTTTTCTATAGGATTGGGTGCGCGGGATATTTTATATTCTTCTGACACTTTTTCGGCAAAGTTTCTTAACCATTGGGCGTGGTCTTGTTTCCCTTGTTTGACAAAAGTTTCGGCTTGTGTTTCCATCACTAGCAGCAGTTGGGGATTGACTAAATCCCGATTTTGTGATATCTGATTGTTAGCTTCTTCTTCTGATGGACAGTTGAGCAATTGATAGGTTAATTTAAAATAGGGATCTTCTGCTTCATAATCTCCATGAGTCGCGATTAATAAAAAGCGCGGACAGGAGGTTTGAGAAAACAGGGTTTCGAGAGCTTTATCGCCTAAATATAAGTTGGGAATGTTTAATTTTTTGGCGATGGTTTGGGCTAGGGGTTCTGTTTCGGGAAGGGGATCAAATCCCTCGGCAGATAGGCTTTTTAAAACGGGTTTGGTGCTGTGATAAACTCCCGATTTCGTTAAACCTTCCGTTGGAGATTTCGTTAAACTAGGAGGATTGGGATAGTCAAAATTAGGATTGGCAATAATTAAGGATTCCGAAGCTTTACGGTCTGTCTCCAGTTTCCATCTTAAGACATCTCGCCCACTACTGAGATAACTGATTTGATACTTATCTCTTAATAATTGTTGGCCGGTTTCATCGACGGGCAAAACTCCAAAGGGAATTAGGCTTAATTCGGAATCGGGAGCTATCAGAATGTTTTGATAATTTTGTAGGATATAAACGAGAGGACTAAAGATTTTTTCGCGTAATGCGTTGGGTTCTTGGGGATGATATTCATAAGGGTTTAATTGGGTTTGACTTCCTTTTTTCGCGCCTCCTCTTGCCATTGTGGATGGTGGATTTTCTAAGGATAAAACTTTTCGCACTTTTTCAATTAAATTATCAATCGGTTGCGCTGGTCCTAATGGAATCATCTGCACCGCATCGGGTTTTTGGGCAGGTAAAATAAACGCCCAATATTCGGCAGATTGCCACTTTTCACCTTTGGGGGCTGTAAAATTATAGCGATCAAACCGCACATATTCTACTAATACCGTATTAGGGGGTAATTCTAAGGCAACGGCGCGGCGATCGAGGGTTTGATGGTCGAGTCGAATTTCGGGAACTTCGGCGGAAAGCTGCTTTTCTAACTGTTGACATTGTTGTTCTAATTCGGCAATATCTTTTTGATAGTTTCGCAAACGAATGCGATAAAGTTCTATGGGTTGTTCCGGTTCGGGAAGGGGTGGGTTATATCGACGGTGATAAAGTTGTTGTTGCTTTGACTGGAGATCATTAAATAGGGGTTTGAGGTGAGCATAGCGTTGACTATGGATGGCAAAATTAAAGGCGGCTAACGCGGCTGCGGTGAGAGATTTACGGTTGAGAACGACATCTAAGGCTTTTTGGACTTGTTCGGGAGAGTCGGAGAAATATTGAGAAACTAAGGAGAGGAAAGCATCAAAACTTGGTCGATTATTTTTAATTGATTGCAGTCGTTCTTGTTCTGAACTAAAAGCAAAATTACGACGGATCAAGCGAGTCTCCATTTCAATGGCTTCTTGCATTTTATCAAATGCTTCTTGGGGCTGGTTTGTAGCAATTAAGAGTAATGCCAAGTTATTCAGACTGCCTGCCACATCAGGATGGTCGCTAGAAAATAGGCGTTTTCTCATCTCTAACGCCTGTTTGTGCAGAGGTTCAGCATCCGCGTAGCGTCCTTGGGTTCTGTAAAGTTCTGCCAAGTTATTCAGACTGGTTCCTACATAGGGATGGTCGCCATTAAATAGGCGTTTTGTCATCTCTAACGCCTGTTTGTAGAGAGGTTCAGCTTCCGCGTAGCGTCCTTGGGAGTAGTAAAGTTCTGCCAAGTTATTCAGACTGATTGCCACATCAGGATGGTCGCCATTAAATAGGCGTTTTCTCATCTGTAATGCCTGTTTGTAGAGAGGTTCAGCTTCAGAATAGCGTCCTTGGGACTTGTAGAGGAATGCCAAGTTATTTAGACTGTCTGCTAGATAAGAATGCTGGCCTTTAAAGAGACGTTTTCTCATCTCTAAAGCCTGTTTGTAGAGAGGTTCAGCTTCTGTGTAGCGTCCTTGAGAATCATAGAGTGCTGCCAAGTTATTCAGACTGAGTGCCACATCAGCATGATCGCCTTGAAATAGGCGTTTTGTCATCTCTAATGCCTGTATGCAGAGAGGTTCAGCTTCGGCGTAGCGTGCTTGGGATTTGTAGAGATATGCCAAGTTATTCAGACTGATTGCCACATCAGGATGGTCGCCATTAAATAGGCGTTTTGTCATCTCTAATGCCTGCTTGTAAAGAGGTTCAGCTTCGGCGTAGCGTCCTTGGGATTTGTAGAGATATGCCAAGTTATTCAGACTGGTTGCCACATAGGGATGGTCGCCATTAAATAGGCGTTTTGTCATCTCTAATGCCTGTTTGTAGAGAGGTTCAGCCTTAGAGTAGTGTCCTTGGGAATGGTAGATTTCTGCCAAGTTATTCAGACTGGTTGCCACATTAGGATGGTCGCCTGTAAATAGGCGTTTTCTCATCTCTAATGCCTGTTTGTGGAGAGGTTCAGCCTCAGAGTAGCGTCCTTGGGATTTGTAGAGTGTTGCCAAGTTATTCAGACTTTGTGCCACATCAGGATGATCGCCATTAAATAGGCGTTTTCTCATCTGTAATGCCTGTTTGTAGAGAGGTTCAGCTTCAGAGTCGCGTGCTTGGGAGTGGTAGAGATATGCCAAGTTATTCAGACTTTGTGCCACATCAGGATGATCGCCATTAAATAGGCGTTTTCTCATTGTTAATGCATGTAGACAGAGAGGTTCAGCTTCCGCGTAGCGTGCTTGGGAGTTGTAGAGTGCTGCCAAGTTATTCAGACTGGTTGCTACATTAGGATGGTCGCCTGTAAATAGGCGTTTTGTCATCTCTAATGCCTGTTTGTAGAGAGGTTCAGCTTCCGTGTAGCGTCCCTGGGAGTTGTAGAGTTCTCCCAAGTTATTCAAACTGGTTGCCACATCAGGATGGTCGCCTGGGTGAAGGGATTTCGCTAAAGTTAATGCTTGTTTAGCAATGACTATGGCTTCATTGAAATTACCCTGATGATAAAGCTGATTAACTTGTTGATTAAGCGCCAACCACTCCATTTCTTGCGAAAAGGTATTCCAACCCTGACTTAAACCTTTAGCCAATTGATTAAAAAAATCCATTTCCCTTTTCCTTAATTATTGATTAAAACGGGGTTTATTCGAGAAACCGGGTTTCGACCTAGATACTTAGTTGAGAATCTTAGATTTTTCAGAGAAACCCGGTTTCTTTGCGTAAAAAATTAAGCATTAACAACCAAATATTCCGTATATAATACCTCAGCGTTAGGTTGACCATTCACATAGTCCAACAGTCCGGCTAAATGGTCTTGATTCACTTCTAACGCTTCCTTGCGACTATCTTCCAACCACTGAAAATGCGGTAATTCAGGAGTAATCACTGCAACCAGTTGTTCCCATCCTAGCTCATCGGAGCCAAAATATTGATACTCGGAGTCGGGATGGGGTAACACCGTCTCTTTCCCTGCATGGTAGGATGACGGGGCAAATTCCGAGGGACATAAACAAACGATCGTGCCGTTAGGTTCCCGTTCAAATAATATTAAATGTCCCGTTTTCGGAGAATCAACCCGATAAATTAAATTACTTTTAAACGGAATTTCTTGGCGTTGGCGGTTCGGTCTTGCACCCATATTCGACAGGGCGGGTATTTCCACCGTTAAGCCGGTTGTTGTATTAACTTTTTCCTTTAATTCCTGCCAACATTGTTCAGTATCCGGCGGTTCCGGGCCAGGTCCAATTAAACCCTGTTCTTTTGCCCATTCTTTAAACATTACCTCGCGCAACCAGTAGCGGCAATTTTTCCAGCGATCCGCACCTTTACTGGGTTGACATCCCATTTCTTCCAGCTTGTCACAAATTGCGGCTAAGGTTTGCCGGAAAATTTGACCGGCATCTTGGGATTCATCATCAATTAGATGTTTTTTATAATCCTGGGCTAGTTTTTGATGAAGACAGCCATCATTATCTTTAATAAAGCGATTACGAAAAACTAATTCTTTTTTTCCCGAAAATTTAAAGCGATTAATCATGGCATCGATAAAATCGCCTTCATACTCATCATACAATTGCTGTAACGTTTTCATAATTTTCAACTCCTTGTGATGATTTATAGCCTTTGTAGGGACGAAGCATTCGGGTTAGCCAATTTGGGATTATAACAAATGATTTACCTGCCCGAATGCAACGCCGCCCTGACCTGATTCGGGTCAGCCAATTTGGGATTATAACAAATGATTTACCTGCCCGAATGCAACGCCGCCCTGACCTGATTCGGGTCAGCCAATTTGGGATGATAAATCCCGAATATGGGCGAAGCATTTGCGGCGTTGATTGGCCGGTTTTTCCCACAGATATTGGCGCAAATGCAACGCCCCTACAAGAATATTGGCCGGTTTTTCCCACAGATATTGGCGCAAATGCAACGCCGCCCTGACCTCATTCGGGTCAGCCAATTTGGGATGATAAATCCCGAATATGGGCGAAGCATTTGCGGCGTTGATTGGCCGGTTTTTCCCACAGATATTGGCGCAAATGCTTCGCCCATTAATTTATTTATAGCAACAAACTTACCAAAAAACCAGCATTGTTTACAAAAAAAGACAAAAATCGACATCGACAATTTCATCTAAAAATCGACACACGATTGGCGGGATTTTATGATTTTAATGTTAGGGTATTAAATATCAGGGCGATTGGATACCTATCACTATTAAAAAATAAACCGGAGAATTTATGAAATTATTATGGTGGTGTGCCGGGGTTGATGCTGAATTACTGCAAAATTGCCGATCCCAGAAAGAACAGCATAAATATGACGCGATCGGGCTGGCAATTCTCCTAACCACAGCCTGTGCGATTTTGTCAGGAGGTTATGCCTTTTATACCATCTTCAAAAACCCGATTCATGCTCTGCTTTTAGGGGTATTTTGGGGATTATTTGTTTTCAATATGGATCGCTTAATTATCATCACTACCCATAAAGAAGACAAATTTAGCTGGCAACAATTAGGCATGGCCATCACGCGGATTATTGTGGCGGTTTTAATTGCCGTGGTTGTGGCAAAACCCCTAGAGTTAAAAATCTTTGAAAAGCCCATTTTAGCTGAACTTGCCCAAGAAAATGCTCAGATAGCCCTGGCAGTACAACAACAAATCAATCAAGGAATGCCAGAAATTGCTGAATTAAAAGCAGCGAATCAAAAATTAGAGCAAGATTTGTCAGACAAAGAGAAAAACCGAGATTTATTGTGCGATCGAGCTATGAAAGAAGCTGAAGGAATCAGTGGCACTGGCAAAGAAGGAAAAGGCCCAGTGTATGAAGAAAAACAACTCCTGTGTCAACAACAGGGGAGAGAATTAGAAACATTAAAAGCCAAAACTGAACCGATTTTAGTGCAAAACCGGCAACGGATTATGCAACTGCAAGCCCAAAAAGATCAGGAGGTAAAAACTGTCACCACCGCCAGAAAACAAGCTGATGACATTATGACTCAGTTAAATACTTTGGAGAAAATCGCCCAAAAAAATCCGGCGATCGCCCATGCAAGTCACGCGATTTCCTGGTTGTTCATTGTAGTGGATACTGCCCCAATATTTGCTAAATTAATCGCCAAACGCGGCTCCTACGATGCGATGTTACAACAAAAGGAGTATGAACAAATTCAGAGAGCAGATGAAGATCGGAAGTATTTTCCTATCCAACTCAAAAACGATCAGGAAAAAGAGAGAAAATTTTACGATGATACCCTGGGAGAAGCCTATAAGAGTGAGCCAATGAAAAAAGTCCAAGAAGAACTTATTGAGGAAATTACCAATCGAACGAGAAAAAAATATATCCCCAGAAAAAAAGTCAGTCCCTTTCCTTTTTTTTTCACCAGCTAGACTGGGATGTTTCCGATCTGCTCAAAAGAACTACAGAACAAGTAGAACACCTTAGAGCTAAAAGTATCCGGTTTCAGAATAAAGTTGGTTTATTTGTCAATTATGCAACTGAAACCATCAAGGACTATATCAATAAAATTCTAATTTGACCAAAAAACAAAAACCCGGTTTGGTGAAGACAAAAACGGGATTCACCAAACCGGGTTTTTCACAAAAATCGATATTGCTCGACAGACAAATCGAGCGTCGTCAAATAAACTGTAAATATCAAGGTTGATTCGAGGCTCAATAAATGTCTAATATTGAAAAAAGAAAACCTATGGAATTAGTGCGACAAACCCAAGAGCTAGAAGTAGTCGCTGCTCCAATTGTTCACCTGACAAATCAGGCTCAATCTGCTATTGATAATGTCATGGCAAAACGGGAAGGATTTTTACAGCGATTTTTTCCTGATGCTGCTACCCGTGAGGTCATTCGGGGAGAATTAGCCCTAGTTAAAGATGAGTTTGAGTTTCGTAAACGTGCCCTAGAAAAAGTGCGGGAAACCCAAATCCAATCGCTTACCGAACATTGCAACCAATACTTAGTCCGAGAAAAGGCTGCAATTCGCAGTGAAACCGCTGCCTTTTTACTAGATAAAAAAATGGAGCTAGAAAAGAAAATTAATTATCTCTTTGAGGAGTTTATCGCCCGAATGGAAGTGCAAATGGCTCAAGCTGAATTAATTGCTAACCCCACCTTAAAGCGGGTGCGACAAAACCAGCTAGAAAAATCCGTTGAAGATTTTGGCGATTTACAAAATCGCTTGGTCGATCAATTCCAACGCATCGTTTCTGAAGGTGTCTAGAATAGCAGAAACCCGGCTTCTTGAAGAAACCGGGTTTTTTGTGTAAGTAGGGGCTTTCGCAAGAGCGCAGAAAATTTATCGGTTTATCCCAGATATTTATTCGCTCTTGCTTCGCCCTATTCCTGATATAATCATCCCAGAAATAAGGGCGAAGCATTCGGGTCAAAAATGTTCTGTTTAAATCGATAAATTGTCGCCCGAATGCTTCGCCCCTACCCGGATATAATCATCATCCCAGAGATAAGGGCGATCGCATTCTGGTCAAAAATCTTCGGTTATAGTCGATAAATTGTCGCCCGAATGCTTCGCCCCTACCCATCACCATATTTTTACAATACAATAAACTCATTAATGAGGTATATATCATGCAACTACTCGAAGCTAACAAAACCCAAAAACGCACTTACACCCCGGAAGAATACCTCGCCCTAGAGGAAACCGCAGAATATAAAAGCGAATATCACGATGGAGAAATTATACCCATGACTGGCGGCACCACCAACCACAACCAAATCACTCTCAATGTTTGCCGTAAATTCCCATATACGATTAAAGAACAAAAATATCGAGTATTTGCGGCAGACGTTCGTCTCTGGATACCAGCCACGAGACGCTATGTTTATCCTGATGTAATGGTAATCCAAGGAAAACCTATTTACCAAGGAAAAAATACCACGACTGTCACTAACCCGACCATCATCGTCGAAGTTTTATCAAAATCAACAGAAGGTTATGATAAAACCGATAAATTTCGCTTTTATCGCTCCATTTCCACGTTCCAAGAGTATATTTTAATTGACCAAAATTGTTATCATATAGAAATCTATTCAAAAACTGGGGAAAAACAATGGCAGTTTACTGAATATGACTCAGAACAAGATGTCATATCCCTGGCTTCCGTTGAGTTTCAATTTACTTTAAGCGAACTTTACGAACAAGTAGATTTTTCGGAAATTGAAGATACGGAAATTGAAGATACGGAAATTGAAGACTAACTTAACCGACCCAGAAAAAAACCTCGGTTTCTTGAAAAAACCGGGGTTTTTACTTTCTTGAAAAAACCGGGTTTTTTACATTAATCCCAAATTTCTGCTAAACTTAAAGTAAAATTTGGCAACACATCTTCCCCAGATAATGTTAAAGGAAACTCTAAGACTTCCACCGCTTGATTTGGCCGATAAATTTCGACAATTTTATTTTTTGGTTCAATTAACCAACCCAAACGTAAGCCATTTTCTAAATATTCCTGCATTTTTTCTTGGGTTTTGGAAAGGCGATCGCTTTCCGAAACTAATTCAACGGCAAAATCAGGACATAAAGGTAATAATTTTTTCCGCTGTTCGGGGGTTAATGCTTCCCACCGTTCCATTCTAATCCAACTGGCATCAGGAGAACGATTAGCCCCATTGGGTAAAACAAAACCCGTAGAAGAATCAAAAGCTTTACCGAGGGGTTTTTGGCGATTCCATAACCAAATCTGTCCGGTTAAATCAAAATTTCGATTTCCCGTTTCTCCTCCGGTTGGTGGCATAATAATTAACTCTCCTTTTGCGGTTAATTCTAATCGGACATCCTGATTAATTTGCGCTAATTCGGCAAATTGTTCTTGACTCATTTTCCATGTTTGGGGTAAATTTAACGTTAAATTCATAGTTTTATTACTGGGAAAATTTAATAATTTTGGTGGGGTGGGTGGGCGGTGGGCATTGCCCACCCTACATAGATTAAGCCTGAGTATTAACAGGGATTTTGGCATTGACTGATGACATCAGACGATCGCTTGCTTTTTGGACAAAAGATTGTAGAAAAGCCATCCGCTGATTTTGCTCAAAAACCTGCTTAATAGTTTGGCTTAATTGTGCCAATTTATCCCCAGAAGATAAATCGCTAGTTAGTTCTTGGGCTTGGAAATATTCCAACAAACTTAAACCAGCTAACCGAGTTAAATAAGCCGCACTAATTCCCTGTACCGCACCACCCGCCACAAAAGTGATCGCGTTACTTTTCAGAATTGAGGTAATGGCTTGGGTAGAAAGTTCTACTAACCCTAATTTAACCATTTGTTCCGCTAGAGTACGAGCGATCGCTTGTCCTTGTTCCAGGGAAAATTTCTGTTGATAAATTTTGCCCAAATCTACCACTAATTGCCCGGTCACAGCCCCCGTAGAAAGCAAGTCCAAAGCGGGGACGGGGTTAGCAAAAGCCGCAGCCGCAGCCACCCATTGAGATTGTTCAATCATGGGCATCGCCCGATCGCGTCTGACCTGGTTCAGCAAAGTTTTTATCTCTGCTTTTAAGCCATTGGCAGCCCGCAAGGTACTAGCAAAAACCAAAGCTGATTTTTCCGTGGCTAAAATATGACTAAGGCGATCGCACAACCCAGTAATATTCGCCATTGGTTGTTCCATTTTTTCTTGCACCGAACCATCCGCTTGATATTGTCGCACCTTCACCGGCGCCGGAGCCGCGCAAACCCCCACCACATCATCCTTATTTAAAATGCCTTCTAAGCAATTACGAACTTGTTGTAAAATCGTCGCTTTTTGAGTTTCTAGATATTGGTCTTGTTTGTTCACCACCACCAAAATCCGCACATTAGCTATAGCCAATTGCTGTAAATGATTCAGTTCAGAACTGGTTAAATCCCCAGTCGTGACAAAAATTACCAAATCTTCTAGAGTCAGGTTCGGTTTAACCTGTCGATCGCTGTCAGTTTTGCTAAATAAAGCCTCGGTTTCCGTGAAAGTTAATTTTCCAAACTGCTGACTACTTGCTTGCAAAAGCTGCATCAACTTAGTTTTGCCCACCGCTTTGCCACCTGTCACCAACAACCGCAACTCTTGGCGATCCAATTGGGCCGATAGCTGTTCTTGTTGGGAGCGGAGTTCACCGATCGCCTCACAATTTTCTGCCTCCGTTGCCAACTGAGCGATCGCCTCTTTCACCCCAGCAATAGCCTTGGACAAGGTTTCTCGATCCACAGGGGCGGAAACCTTAGCCGGTAGAGGCGATCGCTGTTTATACCACCACAAACCAGTCCCCAGGGCGATCGCGCCCAACACCCCAACTTCTCCCACCCCTTCCAGGGAATGCGAAAAACTATCAAACAGCCACAAACCCAAAGATAGGCTAACTCCGCCCCATAAAATAGGCCGCTGTAACTTCATAGTCACCACCCACTATAAGAATTTTGTTTAAATGATGTTGACACAGAAGAGTCAAACCGAGTCCAATAATTCCCTCTAAATTTTGACTCTTGCGTCAACTCTATTCTAATGCTCAGAGCTACAGACATAAAACAACAGAGAGCATCTCCATTCTGTCATCAGGCTGGGCGAAGCAACAGCGGCGCAAACGGCCATCTCCACGGAAAAACTATCTGCCAGAATGGTTCGCCCCTAAACAAAACCAAACCCTGCAACCAATTTTGGTCACAGGGTTTTGCGATAATTTGCTGGCAGGAAGCGGATTTGAACCTATCATCCTGATTTAATTTAGATCCTCATAGGCTAAGGCCGATCGGGTTTTTTATCAATAATCGCCGTAATATCATCTCACTCAAATTTCACTCACTGCGGTGGTACTAACAAAATTGCCCAATAAAGCTAGGGCTACCATTTTCTAGCACAGAACTCAGGCACATTTATTTAATCCACATTTATTTAATCCACATTTATTTAATAAAAACTTCATCCGAAACCTAGGGGGCCTCGATCAATTGCCCCTAAGATTCGGATGATTAAGGTCATCAATAGATCAATATGTCAGAGCCAAATATGCTGGCCTAAAGCCGCGATCGCCCTTAATGCGATCGGCTCGGCAAACAACCCACTAAATCATCCCATCATTCATCCCATCACTCATCCCATCACTCATCCCATCATTCATCGTTCAAATCATCCGTTAACTTATTTTGCACCCCCTTAACAATGCGAGATAACTCAGTCTTCTCATCCACAGAAATTCGACTCGGAGAACCACTAATAATCCGTTCATAATTGCGGAAAGAATCGCGAATATCCGGGCCTTTCTCACTAATCGTATATTCTCGAATCCCCTTATCATGCCAAGACCCACGCATCTTAAACACATTCAGCGCCCGAGACATTTCCCCGCGAATTTCCACATATTGCAACATCAAAATCGTATCCGTAATCGTCGAAATATGAGATTCCGTAATCGAATGCGCCCCCATAAATTGATCCGTAGTATTCGTAAAGAAACCCGTGATTTCTTCCTGCTTCGCATACCCGGTAACGCCAATCACAAACTGGCGGAAAGCATTATTCGTCACCCCACGTTCCAAAGCCGACAAAGAATCGATCGCCATCCGAGAAGGCTTAAACTCCACCAACTCAGTCTTAATAATCTGCAAATGATCTTCCAAACCTGCTGACTCTGGATAAGCACAAAGGATTTTCAACAAACCCTTTTTCTCCATCTCTTCAAAATCAATCCCCCAAGAATAGGCATTTCTCAAGAGTTGAGCGCGGGACTCCTCATAAGCAAATAAAATCGCTCGTTCCCCATTCGTACAAGCATCTTCCAAAAACTTACTCACCAACAGAGTCTTACCCGTCCCGGTTGCCCCAGTCGCCAAAATAATCGAATCTTTGAAAAATCCACCGCCACACATTTCATCCAGGGTATTCACCCCAGAAGAAACGCGAGCATTAGACGAACGCTGGGTTAAGCGCATCGCCCCCAAGGGGAAAATATTAATCCCATCACTGGTAATCGTAAACGGGTACTCCCCTTTCATGTGAGTTGTCCCTCGCAGCTTTAAAATTTCACAAGTGCGGCGACGGCGTTCACCTTCCAAAACGTTCCGCAGAATCACCACATTATCTGACACAAACTCTTCCACGCCAAATCGGGCCACCGGGCCGTACTCTTCCACCCGTTCTGTCGTCATCACCGTCGTCACACTCATTTGCTTGAGTCGAGCCACCAAGCGAAAGATTTCCCGTCTGACCACCGAAACCGCATCATATTGTTGAAAAACCGCCGTCACCGAATCGATAGAAACCCGTTTAGCTTTGTACTTACGAATAGCGTATTGGATTCTTTCAATCAGCGCCGATAAATCAAAACTGCCAACCACATCTTGTCCTTCGGGATCCGGAGAGGCATCGAGAATAAACAACTTGCCTTCATTAACCAGTTTGCCTAAATCCCAACCAAAACTATACGCATTTTTAATGATATCTGTAGGCGATTCCTCAAAAGTGACAAACACGCCCGGTTCATCAAAATTAATAATTCCATTATAGAGAAACTGAATCGCAAACAAAGTTTTACCTGTGCCGGAAGTACCACTGACTAAAGTCGTCCGACTTGCCGGCATTCCTCCATGACTGATATCATCAAATCCTTCAATCACAGTGCGAATTTTTTGAACGCCTTTTGGCAAGTCTTCCACCTGATTTGGCTGATTACGAATCATAGCTTTAGTTATCTAACCTAACCAATAATTTTACTGTCTCTGGAGTCTACCATAAAAAAAATCGTCAAAAGTCAAGACCGCTCAATGACTCCCTGATTCCCGGTAATTCAGAGAGCCGAGGCATTTGCATCTATATTCCTGAATTTTCTTCAGACAATTCTTCATAGAGTAAATCTAAACCAACTAATACTTTTTCCCGGTCTGAAAGATCCCCAATGATTTTTCTCACGGGGGGTGGCAATATTTTGGATAAAGTGGGCGTGGCTAAAATTTTGTCTTCTTCAGCTAATTGCGGATTTTTGAGGACATCAATCACTTTCAGGGCATAGACGCCTTGAAATTCCTCTTCCAGAATATTTTTCAGGGTTTTTAAAGCCCGAACTGAATTCGGGGTGTTTCCTGCCACATAGAGCTTGAGAACATAAGTTTTTTTAGGATTATTCATGGATCGAAAAGTGAAATAATTAATTCTTGAGAATTTTGACCGCTCGACGCCTTAGCATCACGAGTGAGTCTGCCCGAAAAATTCTTCTAAGAGTCTCGCGGGATAGAACGTCGATACATTTCACATAAATGTGCAATGATATCAATTAGAGTCAAACGGTAGTCTAGCAGAATTTCCTCACTGCGGCCTTCTAATTTTAGCTGCTTAGAAAATTCATCCATCAAATTCATGTGAATTTCGACAATTTGAGTCACGGAAACATCAGCAAAGAAAGCATTATTGACAAATTCATCAATCTGCTGATTTAAGATTCTCGGTTGATCGGAAAAGTAATTCAGAACAATGTCACGATAATCGGACTTAAGATTTTCTAAAAATTGTTTTCGCTCTACGGAGGGTAAGTTACGCAGAAAGCGTTGAGGGTTTCGTTTATAATACACACCTAAGTATCCTAATCGTTCCCTCAATTTTTCCGCCAACCGATTTTGGTGTTGGACGAGAAATTTTTGCACGGAATTCTCGGAACTTTGCTCAATAGGATTAACAGAATTGCTTTTGCGAAAGCTGGGAGACAAATTCAGGAATTGACTAATCGCTTGCTCAATATAGCGAGAGATGTCAGGCACCTGAAGAAAGGAAATGTGAACCTCAGCCGTATGATAAAAAACTGTGGGATACCCTGTTTCTATTTCTGTTTCCTCTCGATCGGGAACTGCACGGAGCGGATCCTCCTTGGTGGGGAAGGACAATGGAGTGAGTGGCCGATCAGCTTTTTCGGGGAAAGTTTCATAGACGATCACGGCGGGGAGCACGGTCGATCGCTGATGCAACTCGTTGCTTAATTTGCCTAGAGAGGATTGTGCTTGTAAGATCAGACAGTCGATCTGCTGTTTTTCCAAATCCAAAAACTCCAAGAAAGTTGACTCAGAGTGGAAGTGATTCACCAGATAGCGACCGCTGCCTAAAGACTGCTTCAGCGAATTAGACAGGGATTCAGAACTGGCAAACGTACAAAGAGAAAGTTGGGGAGGCAAAACAGTAATCCCTCAAAATACCTTATGTTCACTATCAATCAAAAATAAAAGAAAAAAAAAAGAATTGCCCAATCACAAGTTGGTGGGGGACTTTTACCTTTTTAGAATAACTGTAACTAATTGTAATGGCAATGCTGTAAGTTCCCTCCTAGATCGATAATTAAGTGGTAGCCCTGATCCATAAGTATTGTTCAGGGATTGGCAAGGTGCTATCTCCTCGTTGACTAGAACTGGAAAGTTGATCCCCGCCCATATTGACGGCACCAAATCTTTCCCCCGGTAACTTCACGATCAACTAGCTGGGATTTGCTGAAGGCTGAGTCACCAGGAGAGAGTCAAAGCGCTCATGGTACACCCTCAACTAACCACTGATGTAATTTTTCACGAAGTTTTGCGATGTTAAGCCCAAATTGTCTGATTCAAGAATTTATTGTTCCTGTACCGACTTGTAGTTTAACCACTTGTTCTAGAGATTTGTGGTCTAGCTTAAGTCGTCAAGAACTCTGGGTCACGGGCGATCGCATTGCCGTGGTCAACCCAGAAGAATTACCTATTGGAGTCCTCTACTTACACAGTTTAATCCCCTATTTGAATTCTGGCGAACAATTTTCTGAGCGACAATCTTCTATCCTACCGCATCCACATTCAGCAATGGTACACGAGCTGATCCAGCCCATCAAAATTGTACCAGGAAACCTCTCCGTGAGAGAATTCTGGATGAAATTAAATAAATTAACAACCTGTAATATTAATAATGAAGATTGGGGAGTGGTCAACCCAGAGGGCAAATTATTGGGGTTGCTGGATATGAAGGGCTTACTCCAATTTTTAGCCCATCACTACCAGCTACAAGAAATTATCTGCCAAAATAATCGCCGCCACCAACCAGAAAATCCCAAAAATACCAGCCGAATCAGCGTCTATTCTGGAAATGAACCTGAACATGAGGTTGAACCAGGCCAAAAAACTGTTGAGGCCAGGGATTTTCTGGATCCTCTGGAGATCGCTGCCATTCAACAAGTGATTTCGCCTCTGCCGTTTCCGGTTAAGGTGCAAACCCAGGAGGGTCAGATGATCGTGGAAAATTTGGCTTGGCGTCAAGAATTGGGCAACCTCTCAGTCGGTCAAGTCTTCCCCACGACCACCGCAGAGTCCATCCCCCAGGAGACAGAATTAGCCGAACCTTTGGCAACCCGTGTGAGCCATTTATTCAGCGATAGTGAGTCAGAAGCGACTTTAATGTGTTCTTTGACCAATGGATCCGAACAAGCTTGGAAATTTTTCAAAATTCCGCTAGAGATTGATTTATCAATGTTTGAGATCCTCTTGCCCCTCGGTTCCCAAGAATTTTGGCCTGCCAAATATAGCAACGATTCTGGTGAACCATCTCAGTCGAAAAAACTGCGATCGCCGCCGGAACATCCCATCAAAGGGGTTGTCCAAGCCAGAGAATCATCATCGCCAACGTCACATCAAGCCTTTGCGCCCCTAAAATCTGGGATGATTTCCCGAAAATTGACCCTAGAGAGCGACGAGCGGGCATCTGAGTTCACCATCAGCCAAATATCATCCCCAGAACCGGAGCGGGATAGCCCGTCAGAATCCCCCATTTCTTTATGGCTAATTTTGGCGGAAAATGTCACTGAACAGCAGCAAGTGGCCCAAGAACTCGTGGCCAAAAACGCGGATTTAGTCCAACTAAATCGACTCAAAGATGAATTTTTAGCCTGTATTAGCCATGAACTCAAAACTCCTCTCACCGCAGTCTTAGGATTGTCTACTCTCCTAAAAGATCAAGCCCTCGGTCCGCTGAACGAACGTCAAGCTCGTTATGCCAAAATGATTTATCAGAGCGGGCAACATCTAATGAGAGTCGTCAATGATATTTTGGATTTGACCCGGATTGAAACGGGTCAGCTTCAACTGAATTGGGAACCAGTTCAGATTGCACAAGTGTGTGAGTACGCCTTGCAACAAGCCCAGGAAACTCAGCAAATGGAATTGGCCGCAGGCCACCACAGTGTTGAGTCTTCCCCTAAGTTCACTCTGGAAATTGAACCAGGTTTAAACACGATCCTCACCGATCATTTGCGCCTGCGTCAGATGCTTTACAATCTGCTGTCAAATGCTCTCAAGTTTACCCCTCCAGAAGGAGAAATTGGCTTAAAAGTCAACCGCTGGCAAGGTTGGATTGCTTTTACGGTTTGGGATACGGGAATTGGCATTCCGGCGGATAAACAGCATTTAATCTTTCAAAGATTCCAGCAACTAGAAAATCCCTTGACTCGTCGATTTGAAGGGACGGGTTTAGGGTTAGTGATCACCCAGGGATTAGCGCGATCGCACGGTGGAGATGTCACCTTTATCTCCAAGGAAGAAAAAGGCAGTCAGTTTACCATTTTGCTGCCACCTTCTCCCCCAGAATCCGGGACAATCAAGAAATTTCCCGTCCGAGATCAGCTATTAATTTTAATTGTTGAGGCCGCACCTCAATACGTGGAAGAGTTGCATGAGCAGTTGATCCGGCTCGGCTATCGGGTGGCAATTTCTCGATGTGGGATTGATGCGTTGGAAAAAGCTCGCCGTTTACAACCTTGTGTTATTTTTGTCAATCCTTTGTTGCCTTTACTTTCCGGTTGGGATTTACTGACCTTGCTGAAATCCGATCCACAAACGGGTCATATTCCAGTTATTTTAACCGCTACGGTGGTGGATAAAAAACGAGCCAAAAAATATCGCGCTGATGGCTGCTTGAGTCTGCCACTGACGGCATCAGAATTACAAGATCAGCTACGGAATTTAGTGCCAGTGGAATTACCCGAAGTCCAAAATCTTCACACTAGCAAACTGACAATTCTGCGGTTAACGGCGAATGTGGATAGTACCAATGCGGCTTTAATTCAAGGATTAAAGATTCAGTCTGGAAAAGCTTACCAAATTTTAGAAGCGGATGATTTAGAACAAGCAGAACTGTTGGCAGAAATTTGGCAGCCGCAAGTGATCTTAATTGAAGCGGCAGCCGCCCTGCCAGAACCTAGAGTCTTTTTCCAAGAATTAAGTCAGTCTAGACTCTTGGGTAAATTGCCAATTGTGACAATGGATTTGGCTACAACTGAGGGGGCGAATCAAGTTCCGGGCTTGATTGTCTTTCCTTGTTTAGTTGATGCACCAATCAACCCAGAAAATACCGGAGACTATGAGTCGGGAATCCTTGAAGATTCTGTTAACATGGTTACCTCAGCGGGTAATTATGCTCAGAGTAATTATGCTCAGGGTAATTATGCTCAGAGTAATTATGCTCAGAGTAATTATGCTCAGAGTAATTATGCTCAGAGTAATTATGCTCAGGGTAATTATGCTCAGGGTAATTATGCTCAGGGTAATTATGCTCAGAGTAATTATGCTCAGAGTAATTATGCTCAGAATAATTATGCTCAGAGTAATTATGCTCAGGGTAATTATGCTCAGGGTAATTATTCTGATAGTCATTCTGATGCTGGACAAAATGCGTCAGCCCATTGGAGGATGCCATCGGCTCAATACTTATCACAGGTACTTAATCTGGCGGCGCAAATTCAGAAAAAGCCTAATATTTTAGCGCTCGATATTTCGGCGTTACCAGAATTTTATCAAACTCGGTTTAACGGTTTAAGCTTTGATAGGAATTATGAGGAAAGTGAAGGGGAAAAAATTTCATCACAAATTCAAAATTTGCTAGAAATAATTTTGGATCTGCAATCGGCAAATTTAAATGCGGCGCTCGGTCGTTCTTGGTCTGAAGTGTGGCAGCTTATTCAACAACAAAGTGTGGATTTACTGTTGATCTATATTCCGCTAGATCACTTGGTCGAGCCAATGGTTAATGGTTTAAAAGCGATCGCAAATCTGGCTCATAAACCGCAAATTTTAATTATGTATGACCGGGAAACCCTGTGGCATCATCATAGATCGGATTTACGGGGCAATTCGGACAGTCATCAGCAGCTGATTTCGCGGGAATTTTTGTCTTTTCTCAAAGAAATTGCCACGAAAGTTTTACCCAATTCACTATCCAAGGAAGAGTTACTTCAAGAGATTCAGCAAATTTTGAAATCCGCTGATTCCAGCCAGCAACTGGGGGGAAAACATCGTTGGCTCCAGTCATAATTGTTCATCATTTCGCGATCGCGCCGATTTGCTATAAAAATCGGCTTTTTCATCCTGTTTTATGTTGTTTTCTGGAGCTAACCCTTAATATAGAATGGCTAAATAATTAGAAATCTAACCCATGAGGTGATCTATGAAGCGGTTTCGCTTAATCAGTTTTCTTGTCACCAGTTTTTTAATCGGTTGCATCGCTTTGACCGGGTGTACCACAGGAACGACGGACAATCAAAAACTAGAAGAACAGGTATTACAGATTATTCGTGATAATCCACAAGTGATTATCGAGTCCGTGCAAGCTTATCAGCAACAAGAAGAAAATCAGATGCGGGCAGCCCGACAAGCATTTTTACAACAAATGCTGACAAATCCGGCGGCAGTGATTGGCAATTCTCCCACCGTTGGGGCTGCTGAACAAAAAATAGTCTTAGTGGAGTTTTCCGACTTTCAATGTCCATTTTGTGCCCGGGCGCATCAGACCATCAAAGGGTTCATGGAGAAATATAAAGGTGAAGTGACTTTAACTTATAAACATTTACCTTTGGCTTCAATTCATCCCCAAGCAATGCCTGCGGCGAAAGCGGCTTGGTCTGCCCAACAACAAGGAAAATTCTGGGAATATTACGATGCTTTGTTTGAACAGCAAAAGGATCTAGGAGAAAATTTGTATGTGGCGATCGCCGAAAATTTAAATCTGGATTTAGATAAATTTAATCGCGATCGCCAGAGCAAAGAAGCGGAAGCCGCCATTAATCAAGACGTTCAATTAGCCCGTCAGCTAGGAATTAACGGCACTCCCTTCTTTTTCCTGAATGAAGAAGCCTTTTCCGGTGCCTTAGAACTCCCGGAAATCGAGCAAATCTTGGCAAAAGTGAAACAATCTTAGACTTGCGATCTGAGAAAAGTGGCAATTCTCACTTATCATCTCAGCTATCATCTCAGCTTAGTAATGGGTAATGGGGCGGGGGACTTAGGATATACCCAATCCCCAACTTTCCCCGACCCATTACTTTTTATTTACTTTTTATGCTGTGACTAATTCCCGTTCTGGTCGCTTACTATGGCGAATACCTTCAATCGCTGCTTTATAGTCTTTAGCGTTAAACACCGCAGAACCGGCAACAATTGCATTAGCACCAGCTTCCAGAACTTGCCAGGTATTATTGGCTTTCAATCCGCCGTCAACCTCAATCCAGGGATCGAGACCTTTTTCCGCGCAGATTTGCCGCAACTTGCGGATCTTGGGCACCACTTCAGGAATAAAGCTTTGGCCGCCGAACCCAGGGTTGACGCTCATAATCAACACCAGATCGCAAACTTCCAGGACATATTCGATCAAGTCTAAGGGAGTAGAAGGATTAAGGACCACTCCAGACTGCTTGCCGAGTTCTTTAATCTGGCAAAGGGTACGATGCAGGTGGGGAGAAGCATTATGTTCGGCATGGACGGAAATAATATCTGCCCCAGCTTTGGCAAAATCTGCCACATACTTTTCCGGTTCCACAATCATCAAGTGGACATCTAGGGGTTTTTTCGTCACCGGGCGAATGGCATCAACAATTAATGGCCCGATGGTAATATTCGGGACAAACCGACCGTCCATCACATCAACATGGATCCAGTCAGCGCCCGCCTCATCTACGGCGCGAATTTCCTCACCCAAGCGGCTAAAATCCGCTGATAGAATAGAAGGGGAAATTACAATTGGTTTTTCTGATTTGGTCTGGGTCATGGTTTAAGGAGTGTAGTGGTGTTCTCAAGCCTCTATTCTAAAAATATTAACAAAAATTGACGAAAGTCCATAACTGTTTGAGATTTGAGGGAGTTGAATCGTTGTCTAAGCCACTGGTATCGAAAAAAATTGGATTCATTACGGGTGGGATCGCCTTGGCGTTATTAGGGATTCCGGCTTTGGCCTTACAAACTTCTGTGGGAGAAGCGGGGATTGACGCTCGCAGACTGCACAATCCGCCCTATAACTTGACGGGGCGAAAAATTTCCATTGGGGCGGTCGATATTGGCAGACCCCGACAGTTCGGCATTGATAAATCCGTGAACCGTCATCGGGAAATTCCCGTGACGCGAGTGTTTTTTCAAGATAAATCGCCCAATGATCAAGCTGATGCGATCAATGAACCGAATAAACAACAAGCGGAGCAACACGCTGAACAAGTGGCGTCGGTGATGATTAGTTCCGACAAACGTTTGAGGGGGGTGGCGCCTGATGCAAATCTCTATGCCACAGCGGTGGGAATGCTTCAGCGCAGCGCCCAGCCCGAGGAATGTTTGGCAGCGCAACATTTAGCCCTACAAAATAGCGGCGATGTCCGAGCGATTAATTTTAGTTTTGGGGAAACCTTACAAGAAGATCCGCGACCGAATGCGAGGCTCGATGGTAAAGCGTTGCTGACTTTGTGTGTGGACTGGTCTTCGCGAGTACACGATGTGCTGTATGTGATTGCCGGAAACCAAGGTATGGGCGGCATTCCGATTCCCACGGATAATTACAATGGGGTGAATGTGGCATTTACGACCCTGTATAACGGGGTGTTTAGTAAAATTGACTTGGCTAATTTAGGCACGAATTTTACTGGGGTTTTTAGTCGTTTAACCGGGTTCGAGTCAAATGTGGATAATCGTCGGTTAATTACTCTGGCCGCGCCAGGAAGTAATCTGGAAATTATGACGATGGATGGGCAAGTTACCCAAACCAGTGGCACCAGTTTTGCGGCGCCTCATGTGACGGCAACGGTGGCTTTGTTGCAAGAATATAGCGATCGCCAACTCCGCCAGTTGCTTGTCCAGGAAAACATCCCCAATTGGACTTTAGATGCTCGTAATCCCCAAGTGATGAAGGCGGTTTTGGTCAACTCCACCGATAAAATTAAAGATAATGGAGACGGCAAAACTTTGGGAATGACCCGCACTATTTTTGCCAATAGCAAACAAGACTGGCTGAGTTCCCCAGCTTACCGAGACCAAAAACTGCCTCTTGACGGGGAAATGGGTAGTGGTCAACTCAATGCTTACCGCGCTTATCAACAGTTTAGTGCCGGTCAATGGCAGCCCGATGCCCCAGTCCCGGCGATCGGTTGGAATTACCGCACCATTTCGGAAAAATCTTTTGATGACTACGTTTTAGACCAAGAGTTAGTCGCTGGGAGTTATGTCTCGATTACCCTCAACTGGAACCGTTTGGTAGAACTCAACGATGGGAATAATAATGGTCTATACGATCTCGGTGAGACTTTTAGCGATAAAGGGTTAAATAATCTCGATCTATATCTGTTGAATGCCGATGAGGATCTCAGTCGTCTTTCTGAGCAAGATGTGGCGAGAAAGGCGATTTGGTCTTCAGTCAGTGATGTGGATAGCTTGGAACATATTTTTTATCAAATTCCCAAAACAGGTCGTTACAAAATCCGCGTTTATTACAAGCAACGGGTGCATGAAAATACCCAGGATTATGCGATCGCCTGGTGGACTGTTCCCGCCAACTCCCGGAGGTCAGAATGAAGCAATACTCTAATTCTAGCTCTAGCAAACATCCCACTGCCTCAGAGTCATCGCGCCGGAATTCCCTCAGTGCCAGTGAACATCGAGTCCGTTCTAAATATGGCATATGGGGGATGGATCAACCCCCTGAATTGTCCAACCCTTCACCAGAGGTTGATGAGGAGCCAGACTCGGAATCAACCCACCACTTTCATCGTTCGGTGCTATTTTATTATCTAATTCCCGTATTCGGCTTTTTTCCGTCCCTGTGGACTTTGTATCGACGCCAGGGAACCAAAGAACAGATGACCGTTAGTCGCTTATCTGTCACTCTCGCTTTAGCTTGGCTCTTGGGACACTTGTTGTTAGAAACAGGCGTCCACGCTACGGAATCGATGAAGTTACCCCTGTTATTAATCAGTAGCCTGTTGACCTCTAGCTATTTTGTGGTAAGTGTTTGGTTAATGATTCGTCTCTGGCAACGTCGCTCAATCAAAATACCCGGAATTAGTCATGTTGCCGAGCAAGTGGTGGGGCGACATATATAAATGTCCAAATATATGTCCAAATAAATGTCCAAATATATGTCCAAATATATGGGAGCATCTTGATTTGGCAATCACCCACCATCGGACGAGGAGCGAGTCGCGATCGCCGCTGGCGATCGTAGACAGAACCATCAACCGTCAACAACCGTCAACCGCCAACGGTCAACAGTCAACCTAGAAAAAATAACAAATAACAAATAACAAATAACAAACAACAAATAACAAACAACAAATAACAAACAACAAATAACAAACAACAAATAACAAACAACAACCAACAACCAACCGTCAACTGGGAAGCAAATACCGATGTTTATTGTGTGTGTGTGTGAGGAAATCTGTGCCCACTAAAAACTTATCCAAACAAAAATCTCGACCAAAATCAACCGCTCAAGTGAAATATCAAAAACCTCAGAAAATCAAGCATCCAGGACGTTTGCTATGGTTAGGTTTTGGCTTATCGGGAGTGGCCTTGCTCTCGGCCACCGCAGGCGCTTTACTCGCGGTTTCCCTTTCTACAACCCCTTTAATGCAAAGCCGACTTAGCGATGCTGAAGCGTCAATATTTTCTGAAGGGAATTTAGCGGACAGTAATCTTAGATTGCCAAAGTTAACCCGACCCGTAAATATCTTAGTGTTAGGCACAAAAGTGCTGACCTCAGACCTAGAAGAAGAACAAGAAGGGACGACAGACCCTTCCTATCTGGAAACGGTGAATTCCGTTGAAGGTCTTTCCGATGTGATCCTCTTACTCCGGTTTAACCCAGACACAAATCAGTTAATTCCCCTTTCCATTCCTAGGGATACCCGAACGTTAATTGAAGGGTATGGATACCGAAAAATTAACGATGCCAACCGCTATGGCGGCCCTGCTATGGCGGCGAAAACCGTCAGCGAACTCCTCGGAGACATTCAGATCGATCGCTATATCAGAATTAATGTATTCGGCGTCGAAAAATTAGTAGATGCTTTGGGTGGGGTGAATCTGTATGTACCTCACGATATGAAATACCAAGATGATAGTCAGCACTTGTATATCAATCTCCAGCAAGGGCAGCAGCATCTAAACGGCGAACAAGCATTACAATTCCTCCGGTTTCGCAACGATCAATTAGGGGATATTGGTCGGATTCAACGGCAGCAAATTTTGCTGCGAGCGTTGGTCGATCAAAACCTAAATTTAAATACTCTTACCCGTTTACCCAAACTGTTATCAGTGGTGAAAGATCACATTGATACCAATTTAAGCCTGGAAGAAATTGGTGCTTTGGCTGGATTTGCCGCTCAGATTTCTCATAGTGATGTCAATATGTTAATGCTTCCGGGTGATTTTAGTGACCCGAAACAGTATCAAGCCAGCTATTGGATGCCAAATTATCAAGCTATTGATACGATGATGGCGCAACATTTTGACTACGATCAGCATAGTGAGGACTATCAAGAGGTTGATCCCAAGGCTTTAAGAGTGGCCATCCAAGACAGTACAGAGGATGAGAGTGCGGTGGATGAATTCATCAGCAACTTGGGTAGCAAGGGTTATGGGAATGTTTATAACTCTCAAGGTTGGACAGTGCCATTACAGGTGACGCGAATTATTGCTCAAAATGGTGATGTTGCTAGTGCCCAGGCAATTCGGGATGACCTGGGTTTTGGCGAAGTGGTGGTGGAAAGTACCGGATCTTTGCAATCAGATATTACGATTCAATTGGGTCAGGATTGGTTGAACGTTCAAGCGGCAGAAGCGCAAGAACTCCAGAAAGAAAAACCGTGGAATAATTGATCAAAAAAATCAAGGGTTGACCGGCGTTAAATTCACGGTCAACCCTTTATATTTCTGAGAAGAGAGGAAAGAGGAAAGAGAAAAGAGGAAAGAAGGAAAAGTTAATAGTGAATAGTGAAAAGTGAATAGTGAATAGTGAATAGTGAATAGTGATATTTCATTTACAGCGGTTTTTAAATTAATAAACCACAGCCTTCCGCCAATTAACCGCCAGGGAATTAATCGCCTGTCAATTAACCGCCAGGGAATCGTCTTCCCGCCGCTAGAGAGCGCAAGTCGGTTAAACCCGACTAAAATTCTGTACGGGTCAACGGCCGTTGACCCGTACAACGGCCGTTGACCCCTACCAAGCATGATTAGTCGGTTTTAACCGACGATGGCGGCCTTCGCGGGGGCAGGCTTGCGCTATGAGGCGGGGAATAAATTCCCCGACGGGTGTGGTTTACTCAGCAGAAAACCGCTGTAAATAACTTTTCACTTCTTCACTTTTCACTTTTCACTTCTTCACTTTTCACTTTTCACTTTTCTCTCTTCTCTCTTCTCTTTTATCTCTCATAATGGTCTTAATTGAGTTGGCTGCCGGTGCCACCATCAGCAGGATCTAAGAATGGTTGAAGATTGATGCCACCGCGAGTTGTCTGCGTGGGAGCATTATTTTGTTGCCCAGGCATGGGGATGCCGAGAATATTTTCGATTTCACCGAGTACGTTGCTGTCCTCGTTGCCGACTATGGCATTGACGGCATCGGTTTGTTGACCACTGTCGGCGACGGTTAAGTTCTCAAAGACCCGATCGCGCATCAGGGTGGGATCTTCTCCTGGGGGTACAGTCAGGACAATCCGACAATCGGCGTTTTTCTGTGTGGTGACACAAATGACGTTGTAGCCATTTTCCACTCCTACGGCCAATTCTTGTAAACCATCGGGGCGATAGAATTCTAAGCGACGGGCAATTTCCCCACAACGGCGATCTTCTGACCAACCACCGCCCATTGCTCTTGGTTGCGCCCATTCATAAGAGCGATCGGGCTGGCTTTGGGGATGATACATCACGGTGTAGGCGTTATCCACGACTTCACAGGTAAACCGGGCATCAGCGTTTTGTTGTCCCGGTTCTGCGGGTCCTTCCGCTTCTGGTTGGGGGTCAGGAATTCGCACATTGTTCGGTCTGATTTGGGATTGTGCAATTCCACCTCCGAGCAGCAGCGCGACTCCCAGGGACATACTCATCGCTTTGACTGCTAACATGGTTGGATGATTCTGTGGTTTTAGCTTTGGTGAAGACATAGAAACTCGCTCCTAATATTCTTATATTTAGATTTGATGGTTAATTGATTTCTGGGAGACGCATATTCTGTTGCCCGCTACTCCTCAATTTTTTCTCTAAATGATTATCAATCAGACTGTTTGACCCACACCTATTTTATGCGGACGTAATCCGCCGGGAAAAAGATTCCGCGATCTTGGTTTAATTATTTAAGTATTTGCGTTTAGGGAAGAATCAAGATGGCCTCTAGGACAATTTTAGTACAAATAAAGTCGCAATCTACGATTTTCAAAGATTTCTAGGCGATCGCGCTTTTACTGTATTTGAGGAAGATGATTTCTTTTGATAACATTTTAATCCATGACAATTGGTAGAGCGCGATCGCCTGAAATTATTCTAAAATTATTTTAAAATTTTTTCCTTAAATAAGGGTGTGGGGTGTAGGGTGTAGGGAGAAGAGAGGGCCGCCATCGGTGTAGGGTGTGGGGGGAAGAGAGAAAAGAGAATAGAGAAAAGAGAATAGAGAATTTTCCTATGCATCCTCTTTCCTCTTTCCTATGCATCCTATGCATCCTCTTCCCCCACACCCCACACCCCACACCCTACACCCTACACCCTAAAACATAATAGCTAATAGCTTCATAATTAAGGAAGGGTGCCAATGCCTAAAAGAAAAATAAAAATTAAATTGCTGACAAAATCAGCCCTAATCCGTTTAACAGTTTTGCTAAGTTTGATTGGACTTTTATCTATTTGGGGGTGGTCAATGGTTATTTTTATGCCAGGAAAAAGTTATGCCGGTGAATTGCCGCCGCTAACCCCAGCCGAACAATTACTAAAAAAAGAATTACTCCAAGATATCCAAACACTTGCCGGGGAAATTGGCGAACATAACTATGCTTTTCCCAAGCAGTTAGCAGCCAGCGAACAATTTTTATCTCGTTCGTTAAGCGAAGCTGGCTATCAAGTCAATCGGCAAACTTATCGGGTCGATGGCCAAGAATTCCACAATTTAGAAGTGGAAATTAAAGGCAGCAAAAAGCCCGATGAAATTGTGGTAATTGGGGCGCACTATGATTCAGTGGTGGGCAGTCCAGGAGCGAATGATAACGGCAGTGGGGCGGCGGCAGTCTTGGCTTTAGCGCGGGCTTTTGCGGTCGAAAAACCCGATAGCGCATCCGCGCCGCTTCCCGATCGCACTTTGCGATTTGTCGAGTTTGTGAATGAAGAACCGCCATTTTTTTGGACGGAAAATATGGGCAGTTTGGTTTATGCCAAAGGCTGTTATGAACGCCAGGAAAATATTGTGGCGATGCTAAGTTTAGAAACAATGGGTTATTACTCTGATGCACCGGGCAGCCAACAATATCCTCTGGGTTTATTGGATACGATTTATCCGATTACGGGCAATTTTATTGCGTTTATTGGCAATATTTCATCCGGGAATTTGGTGCGTGAAGTAGTGGGAAATTTTCGCAGTCATACCCAGTTCCCTTCCGAAGGGACTGCCCTTCCGAGTAACGTTCCTGGGGCTGGTTGGTCAGACCATTGGGCTTTTTGGCAAATGGGTTATCCCGCATTGATGGTGACAGATACGGCACCGTTTCGTTATCCTCACTATCACACGATGGAAGATACCCCAGATAAAGTGGATGGCGATCGCCTAGCGCGGGTAGTGGCAGGAATTGAACGAGTGATTCACCACCTAGTTTCGCTAAGTCAGTGATATTTAAGAAATAGACCTGTTGCTTTCATGCCGTAGAGATCCCCCCAACCCCCCTGAAAAAGGGGGGCTTTTCGCCCCAACCCCTGTTAACCTCCCGTACTGGAGAGCACGTCAAGAATATCCCCTTGCTCATCTTTGGGCAGTTGCCACTGGGCAACTACATTCAGGGTGCCTTCGAGAAACTGTTGCTTGGTCAAATAGCGCTGAATTTTGCCACTGGAAGTTTTGGGCAGACTGGCAGTTTTTAACAGCGCGATCGCATATACTTCTGCCACATATTCAGCCGCGATCGCCTGTCGGATCGCCGTAACAATTTCCTCGACTGGCAACTGACGCAGAAAAGTCCGTTCCACCTCATAAGCAATGACCAACCTTTCCTCTCCGTCCGCTTCCACGGAAAACGCCGCCCCACAACCGGGACGCAAAGAGGGATGACAAGCTTCGACCGTCGCTTCAATATTTTGGGGATATTGGTTGCGACCCCAAATAATCATCATTTCCTTAAAGCGACCGGCTACAAAAAGTTCACCATTATGGAGATGTCCTAAATCTCCAGTCCGTAAAAATGGCCCTTCTCCGCTATCTGCCAAATAAGCATTAAAAGTTTTTTCCGTTTCTTCCGGGCGGTTCCAATAACCCATGCCGACCCCTGACCCAGACACCCAAATTTCTCCCACCTGGTCTGGGGGACATTCGGTCAAAGTTTCCGTGTCAACAATCAAAATTTTCTGATCTAACCAAGCATGACCGCAACTGACGATCGCCCTTGACCCTGGAGCATCTTTTGCCACTGGGACAATGCGATTTTCTTCCAACCCGGCGCCGTCTAAATAGCGAATGGTCGGCGGGGCAGTTTTCTCACCCCCAGACACTAATAAGGTGGTTTCTGCCATGCCATAACAGGGGTAAAAAGCCTCTGGGCGAAAGCCGCAAGGGGCAAACTTTTGGGCAAATTTTTCTAAGGTTTCTGCCCGGACGGGTTCGGCCCCAGAAAAAGCCACTTCCCAATGACTCAGGTCAAGGGTGGCCAGTTGTTTGTCTGTAACCCTCCTTAAACAAAGGTCATAAGCAAAATTTGGGCCGCCACTGGTGGTGGCTTGATAGCGAGAAACCGCTTGTAACCATAAAAAAGGTTTTTGTAAAAAGGTCATGGGGGACATGAGGACGACGGGAAAACCGCCGTAAAGGGGCTGGATGACGCCGCCAATGAGTCCCATGTCATGGTAAAGGGGCAGCCAAATCACTCCCGCGCTGCGGCGACTATGCCCAAATCCGCGATAAATCATCTCCGAGTTGTAGAGCATATTTTTATGCGTCACCATTACCCCTTTGGGGTTGCCGGTGGAGCCCGAAGTGTACTGGAGAAAGACTAACGACTCTGGGGTGAGATCCGGTTTGACCCACTTTGAGGCGCGTTCGCGAAGCGGCGCGGATGCGCTATCGCTGGTAATTTGATCCGTCAGTACCTTGGTGCAATTGGCTAATTCGGGATATTCTCCTAGTTGTTTTTTGGCTAGGTTGAATAGCGCGGCGGTGGTGAGGATAAAACGCGCTTCAGAAGACGATACCCGCGACTGAAAACCCGCTAAAGACTGGTTGGGTCTGGGGGGATAGGTGGTGACGGCGATCGTTCCCGCATAGACACAACCAAAGAAAGCGACGATAAATTCCAAAGTATCGGAGAAAGAGTAAATCAGTAACGCTCGCTCACCAGTGGCACCCAAGCTCTGAAGTTCAGCAGCGATCGCCCGGGCCATAGTATCCAACTGCTGATAAGTCAGACTGCCGGATTCCCTTTCGCCGTCGCCCAAAAATCGATAGACGACTTCATCGGGTTGATTTAAAGCCCTTTCTTGTACCAGGTCTAGTAACGTGGCAGATTGATTGGCAAATTTGGCAAATTCTGAACTGGTCTCTAACATGATTAAATTGCAGCCGGTGATAGTGGATGATTCATTTTCTGAGTTATTGTATCTGATGCAATGCTAAATTGTTCTGACTGAGTAAAAACAAAGCAAAACCGTCTCCCGATTGACAAATAACTGACAAATAACTGAAAATTACTGTCAATAAGTCCCGGTCAATATTCAGGGTTGAAGGGAAGCGAAATTGCTCCGCAACGCTATGGCGATCGCGGCGGGTGAATCGCGAGATAATTTTTGCTATAGTGAGGGAAAAATCTCTGGGTTTCCCTTAGAGAATAGAGTCCAAGAGGAGTGAGTATGTCTGTAAATTCTCTAACAATTGATTTAGCAGTTGATGCCGCCATTTTTGTCACTTGTTTTATTTTTGGTAGCTTTGTGGAGTATTGGGCGCATCGATTAATGCATAAGTACCCGAAAACTTTTGCTTTTCATACTAACCATCATAAAAACAATGAAGGTCAAGGAGTGCTGGGTGAGTTTCGCGATTATTTCAAGGGGGGAGTTATTCTGTTATTACCCCTATTCTTATATTCTTGGTCAGTGGGACTGAGTTGGTTTCTGGGAGGGCTCACTTATGGGATTTTTGCCGCTTATGCCCATCAATTGCAACATGAAAATCCTACCAAATGTTTTTGGATGAAAATGCCCGTCCACTATGTCCATCACAAGTACAATCAATGGAAATATAATTTTGGTTTAGGGGTTGATTGGTGGGATATAATGTTTGGCACTTATAAAGAAGTAGAATGGTTGACAGAAAAAGAACTTAGTCAACCAGAACGGGGAATCTTTCAAGTGCGTTGGTGGTAGTTGATAATTCAGAAACCGGGTTTTTTTCGCATTTCACAGTTAAATTTAATTTACACCACAGAAACCCGGTTTCTTTTATTGGGGGCAAGAAAGCGCGATCGCTGGGAACTTAGAAACCGGGTTTCTTTTTGGCATTCCACAGTTAAATTTAATCTACACCACAGAAACCCGGTTTCTTTTTTTGGGGGCAAGAAAGCGATCGCCCATCTTATCCAAGTAACTCAATTGCTTCTTTCAATACTTCGGGAATTTCAGGCTTTTCAGAAGATATCGTATCATCCGGCAAGTGTTTGTGATGCGGAAAATTAGGTAAATTTGGAAAATGAGGGGTGCTATCGTAGCGAAAAACTAAACAATTATTTTCGTCTTGAAAATGATAGCGATAATCGAGAAAATCTAATTGATTATCTGCAACAACGATGGCTTCATTGATTTCTAATAAATGAGTCTGATTAAAGCGCAGTCTAATTTTCAGATTAACCCTTTTTGGGGTTAAAATTTCCTCTTCATAGCGTTCAACATAAACATTGCTACACTGTTGAATTGCTTGTTCCACTCTCTCCAGGTAATCAAATAAAACATTTATTGCTGCCTAATTTAGTCGTTGCTCTAGTTCTTGATGCAGTGCTAAGTAATGACGATAGTCATTTGCCCATTCTATAAATCGAGCATCATCTGCTAACAACCCTCGATTATATTTGTCAAAAAATTCTTCAGAATCCATTTTTTGCTCCTGTTCATACACGCTCAGTCTCTTGGCAACTGCGACTAATGCATCTAATGGGGATGTATATTGAATCGTCTGTTTACGCATTTTTTTATTCGGAACCCGCTCAATATAATAATAACATAATTGATCCGTTAGCTTCGCTTCACGCCTCCACCCCAGAAACCGGGTTTCTTTTTGGGAATCGCTATTTGCTATCCATTGTATCTTCATCTAAATAAAGACGGATTTTAGTCATTTTTTTGGCTGACTGGTAATGTTGTTTGGCTAGTTGTTCATAAGCAATTTGTTCGGCGGCGATATCTTGGTCTATTTCCTCTCGGTTAGCATGATAATAGGTTAAGGCAGCATAAATTTGAGCGATGGTTAAATGACTTAACCGTCTCGCGATTTCTTCGGCGTTGTTGCCTTGATTATATAAGCCAGCAATTCGACGAACCGATGTGCGAGTTCCCGTAATCACTGCACGACCCCCATCATGGTTAGGGTCAATGGTAATGAGTGTGCTAATGTCGGCAAGAGTTGCCAAGGTTTTCTCCCATTCATTTGTGGTTTCTTATTTTATTTTAAGGTATTCCTTAATTAGTTGGGTGGGCTTGCCCGATCGCAGTTGAAAAACCCGGTTGCTTCCGTTATCTCGCCACAACCCCAGAAACCGGGTTTTTTTGAAAGCATTTCACAGTAGGGGCGTTCTCGCATTCGCCCCTACATTTACATAACAGAAACCCGGTTTCTTTTCTTAAGGCAAGAAAGCTATGCCCAATTTATTTCAACCCAGCAACTAACTGATTTTTCGCCGTTTCTAAGGCTTCAGATAACTTACTGGCATCTCGTCCCCCCGCTTGGGCAAGGTTGGGACGACCGCCCCCACCACCACCGCAAAGTTTCGCTATGCCGCCGATAAATTTACCCGCTTGTAAGCCTTTTTTATTCACTTCTGGACTGAAGGCTGCGACTAAAGAAACTTTGTCTGGACTGGATACAGAAGCGAGGAATACCGCACTATTACCGAGTTTATTTTGTAGCCGTTCCGCCGCTGTTTTCAGGGCATCAGGATCGACTCCTTCTCCTAAATTTGCGACCAATATTTTGAACTCACCCACGGTTTCCGCTTGGGCAATTAGTTGGTCAGATTTGGCGATCGCTAATTCCGCTTTTACCCCATCTAATTGTTTTTGGGTGGCTTTTAATTCTGACTGTAACCCGGTAATGCGATCGCAGATTTCTTCGGGCTTCACTTTAAAGCGATCGCTTAAATCCCGCACCACACGATCGCGCACATTGAGATACTCTAAAACTGCGGGACCTGCCACCGCTTCAATGCGCCGGACACCGGAAGCAATGCCCGTTTCTGCTACTATTTTAAATAGGCCAATTTCGGCAGTATTATTCACATGAGTACCGCCGCAAAGTTCCATCGAAACCCCAGGAACATCTATTACTCGAACTTCCGCCCCATATTTTTCCCCAAACATGGCTACAGCCCCGCGTGCTTTGGCTTCCGCAATGGGCATTACGTCCACCTGAGTATCGTGGGCTTCGGCAATCCAAGTATTGATTAAATCTTCAATTTGTTGCAATTCATCAGCGGTGACAGGACGGGGACAATTAAAGTCAAATCGCAGGCGATCGAATGCCACTAAAGACCCCGCTTGAGAAATAGAATCATCGACAATTTTCTTCAAAGCCGCTTGCAACAAATGGGTGGCGGTATGATTAGCTTGCGCCCGACGCCGACAAGCGCGATCAATTTGCGCGGTGACGGTTTCTCCTACTTTTAATATGCCCCGTTCGACTTTGCCAAAATGCACGAACATGGCGGATTCTTTTTGCACATCTTCAATGCGAATGACCAAATCATCGCCGGTTAAATAGCCGCGATCGCCGATTTGTCCCCCTGACTCCGCATAGAAAGGAGTTTGATCTAAAATTACCTGAACTTCTGCACCTGCAGAGGCAGAATCAACGGGTTTACCTGCTACTAATAAAGCCTCAATTTTGGCGATTGATTTGGGTTCGGTATAACCTAAGAATTCCGTGGCATGAATATGTTCTGCCAACTGATCTAAACTGCCTTGAACGGTGAGGTCAATGGTTTCATGGGCATCTTGCGATCGCTTCCGTTGTTCCTCCATTTCCGCTTCAAAACCGGCAATATCAACGGTTAAACCTTGTTCTTCCGCAATTTCTTGGGTCAGTTCTAAGGGGAAACCGAATGTATCGTAGAGAGTAAACGCATCTTTACCGGAAATTTGTTGCGGCTGTTTGGCCAGAATTTCTCCTAATAGTTTTTCGCCCCGTTCTAAGGTTTCCAAGAAGCGAGACTCTTCCCGTTGTAATTCCGCTTTAATTTGGGTTTCCCGTTCCCGCACATTGGCATAAACTGCCTCGGAAAGAGCGATCGCAGTTTCGGCGACTTGGGTAGTAAATTCCCCAGCAATACCAATCAACCGACCATGACGCACCACCCGACGAATTAACCGCCGTAAAATATAACCCCGACCAATATTAGACGCGGTAATACCATCGGCAATTAGGTGAACTACTGACCGCACATGATCGCCAATCACCTTTAAGGATGTTTTGGTTTTTTCGTCACTTTGGGCGTAATCAATTCCCGCAATATTTGCCGCTGTTTGAATAATCGGAAAAATCAGGTCAGTTTCATAATTATTTGGCACTTGTTGGAGAATTTGGGCCATTCGTTCCAAACCCATCCCCGTGTCAATATTCTTATTTTTTAACGGAGTGAGGTTGCCGTCACTATCCCGGTTATATTCCATAAACACTAAATTATAGAATTCGATAAACCGGGTATCGTCTTCTAAGTCAATATTTTCGTCGCCCCGTTCCGGGTGAAAATCATAATAAATTTCCGAACAAGGGCCACAAGGACCGGTCGGACCCGACGCCCAAAAGTTATCGGCTTCTCCCATTCGCATAATCCGATGGGCAGGAATACCGATTTGATCGCGCCAAATCGCAAAAGCTTCGTCATCTTCTCGGAAAACACTGACCACTAAGCGTTCTGGGGGCAAGCCAAAAACTTCCGTGGAAATTTGCCAACCCCAGGCGATCGCTTCTTTTTTGAAATAGTCCCCAAAGCTGAAATTACCCAGCATTTCAAAAAAGGTATGGTGTCTAGCGGTACGTCCGACATTTTCAATATCGTTAGTTCGCACGCACTTTTGGGAAGTGGTAGCGCGGGGAAAGTCGCGATCGCGCTGTCCCAGGAAAATGGGTTTAAACGGCAACATCCCGGCGATCGTTAACAAGACCGTGGGATCTTCGGGCACCAGGGAAGCACTCGGCAATATTTGATGGCCGTTTTGGGCATAAAAATCGAGGAATTTTTGCCGGATATCGCTACCAGAGAGGAATTTAAGCTGAGAAGACATAAGGATTTCGTGACTAATTGCAGTCGTTATAGTAATTTCCCGATCAATTTTATCGGTTTATGGGTAGCTACTGACCTTTTGCGGTGGGGAAGACGAGGTGCCATTGCTGGAAATGGGGCGATCGGACATTTTGCACCATTTGAAATCCGCCCAAAAACCGCCGGGGAATGAATTCCCCGTCTCATAGCGCAAGTCGGTTAAAACCGACTCTCTATATCAGGCGATCGGACTGTAGGGGCGAAGCATTCCGGCCCTAAATTTATGGTTTAAAACGATAACCTATATACGGTCATGCAACGTCGCCCTGTACGGGGGAGGGCGAAGCATTCCGGTAATAAATTTATGCTTTTCACCGACAAATATCTGCCGGAATGCTTCGCCCCTACAATCCCTTAATCTGCCATTAAAGGGCGGCGAAGCATTCCGGTAATAAATTTATGCTTTTCACCGACAAATATCTGCGGTCATGCTTCGCCCCTACAATCCCTTAAAACCCATGAAGATTCCCGCATTCGCGGGAATGACACCTGCTGTAAGCTGCTGAATGCTGAGAAAAAATTTAGCGATTTTTTACATAGTTTTTAATTAAAGCAGGAACGGCGAAAAGGGACGCTCCATTATTATCGCTAATTTTTTCCAGTAAACCCCGCTTTCTTAAAGACTGTACCGCCTTCAAAAAGTCCGCATCTGATAAAGTGAATTCCGCCGGTTTCTGGAACATATCCGCTGCCTCTTGATTGGCTAACCAAAGAATTACCATTTTCTCCGATGGAGATAAGCGTTGATAATATTCGTCTAAGATGGGTTCTAAGTCTCCCAGAAATAAACTGGGATAGGATAAGAAGCGATCGACGCTGCCATTAAATAAGTCGTCAATGGTAGCAGCAGTGATATTTAACCAGGACGGGTTGCCCCCATAAAGTTGGATTAGTTGCGACCATTTATGCCGATCCTTTAGCTCTTTTTCCGCTAATATTTCCGTCGCTAATTCTCCCAAACCGCCCAGTTGTAGGCTGCGGCAGGGGCATTTTTGTCCTTCTAAGGTGGCAATTTCTGTGGGCTTTTCCCAACTCAGCAATAGGACACAACTGTTGTGGGGCGATCGCGCCATTTCTTTTAAGAATTTGCCATAATTTTCTAATTCCGGTCGGTAAGTTCCCGCTAATTCCCCAGGGGTAAAGCTTTCTTGGAAGTCGTCAAGAATAATTAGGCAACGACTTAAACGCAGATAGTCCAGGATAGAACTGCGCGATCGCTGTTTACTATCTTTACTATCTTTACTATCTTTATTTTGGCAGAAAAACTCTATTAAATGGGTTTCTAGAGATGTCTGATTTAGGCTATCATTACATTGACGCCAGAGGATATAGTCAAAATTATCTTTAATTTCTTCTACCAGTTTTTTGGCTAGGGTACTTTTGCCAATTCCCGGCCAACCAAAGATAGTCACTATTTGGGTATTTTCTGACAATATCCACTGTTTTAACTGGCTGATTTCTGCCGTGCGATTATTGAAAGGAAAAGTGTAGGGCGCTTCGGTTAAATCATGGCATTGTTCTGGTTGGTCGCTGGAAGAGGTGGAAGAAGTAGAAGTGGGCGATCGCTTTTTTGCTGCTTCTTCCGAGTGCCAACTTTCTCCACACACAGTGATGCTTTTTCCGATAAATTTATTATTTAGAAACTTATTATTACTATTACTAACAGTTGAATTATAAATAAAAAAACGTTCCATTGTAGCGCGGAAGTTTTTTTTATTTACTTTTTCGCCTAACTCATCTGATATCAGTTTCCATAAACCGCCCGCAACTCTTTTGACATTCGCTTCAGTACAGCGATAATCCTCCGCGATTTCTTGATATTTTTGGCTATCCCACGCCTCTGCTAATATTGCTTGTTGCAAATTATTTAAGTGTGCTCCAGTTTTGGCAAATACTAATTTATCAGCCCATGCGAGGACTTCGTTAACATCCATCGGCGATACATATCTTAGTAATTTTTAGGCTATTTTACTACCTTTTGCACCTTTTTGCACCCTTTTGCACCTAAATTTTACTTTTTGTCACCTATAAGGGCGACAAAGGAAGAGGGGAAAGTGCGATCTAAACATATCTTAACTAATCTGAGGCAATTTTGCTACTTTTTGCTACTTTTTGCACCCTTTGGCACCCTTTTGCACCTTAACTATACTTTTTGTGAGCGATCGGGGTTCAGAAATATTGCTAAAAATCTATACCAAACTAGACTTTTTTAGACTTTACGAATTGCACATATTTCTTTATAAAAGCATATAAGTCTGTCAGCATACAAGACGTAACTATTTATTTTCAATAGCCGTCAAAGACCACTCGAACACATTACCACTACAACCCATGACGACAAAATCAAATAATTCAATTTTATTTTTGGGAAAGAAAAAAGATAAATACTGCACCAAAGCAGTCGATTTTATTAAAAGAAATTTTTACGATGTATCAGTATATCTTGGCGAATGGGGGGATCCGTTACCGGAAGATATTAGTTGGTGGGACGGTGATTACATAATTTCTTATCTCTCGCGCTGGGTAGTTCCTGAATATTTAATTAGGAAAGCCAAAGTTGCTGCCATAAATTTTCATCCTGCTTCTCCAGATTATCCAGGGATCGGTTGCTATAATTTTGCCTTGTATGAAGAGGCAAATGAATACGGTGTTACTTGTCATTATATGGCCAACAAGGTTGACACAGGAAAAATTATTGCGGTCAAGCGCTTTCCTATTTTTATGAGTGATGATGTAGCTTCACTGATACTGCGGACTTACGATTTCCAATTAGTTCTTTTCTATGAAATTATGAGCAAAATAATAAAAAATGAGCCTTTGCCATCATCTGAAGAAAGTTGGAGTAAAAAGCCTTTTACAAGGAAACAATTCAATCAACTGGGTATAATCAATCTCTCGATGACCGATGAAGAAGTAACAAGGCGTGTAAGAGCAACAAGTTATGGATTGTTTAAGCCTACTATTGAGATTGCTGGTCATATTTTTGAAATTAAAACTCTAAAATAAAGCTAAATATTCGCGCTAAATAACGGCAATGATGCTGCGATCCATCGTGACCGATAGACGAAACTCAATGAGTTTAGGATTATCACTATTTTATTTTAAGATAGGCGATCTCCTTTTTGCCCCAAGAAAGAAACCGGGTTTCTGTTGTGAATATAACAGTTAACTGTGGGAGTAAAAAAAGAAACCCGGTTTCTGAGTTCCTGGTTTTTGCCCCAAGAAAGAAACCGGGTTTCTGTTGTGAATATAACAGTTAACTGTGGCAGTAAAAAAAGAAACCCGGTTTCTGAGTCCCTGGTTTTTGCCCCAAGAAGCGATCGCTATTTGATTTTAAGATAGGCGATCGCTATTTTATTCCCAGATAGGCGATCGCTATTTTAAAATAAAATAGGCGATAAGCCTGACGGCATAGCTCCGCTTACCGCTTTTTGTTATATTAAGATAGCTAGTTAAACAAATCACATGAGTGGTATTGACAGAGAAATATATCTGGAAACCCGAACCAGTCTGATTGACAAACATTTACCCGAAACCGAAAAATCCCAAAGAGAACTGGAAACCGAAGGAATGGTCTATTTGTTTAACAATCGCCAGACAATGGAGAGAGTGGCAGCGGAAATTAAGCAAAGAGGAGAGAGAACGGGAGCAGCAGATTCAGAAGACAAATACGAACGCTATGGATTATTTTTTGCCGAACCAATTGGGTATATCCTAAAATTAGATGGAACGAGAATCCCTCTCCACTATGGAGAAATAAAAATAAAAAAAAGCACAGGAAAATATCATGTCATACCTCGCACCAGACCGCGCACCACAAAATCCTGAAAACGCAAAAACGCAAATTACGCCAACCGAAGAAACACAATGGGAATTTGCCGAAATCTGGGTAGATCCTTGGCTTTCACCCCCCTATATTCTGATGTTAGTTAAAGAACAATCCGGTAAATTCTCGATTCAAAATCCCGCACAAAACTATCAATCTATCTTTACCAGCGATACTTACGAAGAAAGTCTTATGTGGTTGCTGGAGGATGAATACGAGCGAGTCACAGGTCGCTTTTGCCAACCAGAGTAAAAGATAGGCGATCGCTATTTTGACCCCGAAAAAGAAACCGGGTTTCTATTGTGAATATAACAGTTAACTGTGGTAGGCAAAAAAGAAACCCGGTTTCTGATTTCCTGGTTTTTGCCCGAAAAAGAAACCGGGTTTCTGTTGTGGATATCACAGTTAACTGTGGCAGTAAAAAAAGAAACCCGGTTTCTGAGTTCCTGGTTTTTGCCCCGAAAAAGAAACCGGGTTTCTATTGTGAATATAACAGTTAACTGTGGTAGGCAAAAAAGAAACCCGGTTTCTGAGTTCCTGGTTTTTGCCCCGAAAAAGAAACCGGGTTTCTGTTGTGAATATGTAGGGGCGAATGGCCATTCGCCCCTACTGTGGCAGTAAAAAAAGAAACCCGGTTTCTGAGTCCCTGGTTTTTGCCCCAAAAAAGAAACCGGGTTTCTGGTGACTGGATTTATATAGGGTGCGATCGGCGGTGACTCAATCCCGCAATAGAGCAACAAAACCTGCCTGCTCTGTTTATCGTAGGCAAAAGCTTCTGTTATTCCATAAGCTTCCATGATCTTAAAAGAAACACAATCAGTGATGCTCCATTCTTTATCTGGCCTTTGTTTGTACAACAATAACCCATCTTGAAACTGACTGCTACTTTGTTTAACCACTGTCACATTCGGATGACTATAGAGACTTTCAATTAACTCGATCGCCGCCCCACGAAAAAACTCGCCCCGTTTAGAAAAATCATTCAAAACCTCTGCTAAAACCATTTCGCTTGTAAAAATATAGATCGCTCCCATTTTTTGCGATAAATCTCGCGCTGTTTGATGTAATTCGTCTCTAGGATTAAGTAAAGCCACCCAGTAACCAGTATCCGCAAAAACTCGTCTCATTTGTCTCCTGGAAAACCTTGATACAGATCAAAATTTTTGGACAAATCTCTTGGTACTTTTTCCCATTCTGACTCAGGAATTTGAGATCCGATCTCTACAGCTATTTCCCAGATGGGTTTTACTGCATTATCCTCCTTGATATCTTGTCCGCCCAGTTTGAGATTAGCATCTTCAGTAATTGCTCGCATTTGTTGCACGATTTTATCTAGTAACCATAGCTTTTCTTCTAAAGATAAGGTCTGGATAGAATCTTCTAGTTCTAATAATTTGTTTGAAACCATATCTGCGCCTCAAGAACCTTTCTTAAACAGCCACTATCAATGTAATATGACTGACAACTGGCATTTTCTTCTATACTAACACAAATAATCTGGCGTTTCTCCCCATGAGAAGCACCCTCTTTAATTCTAGAGAAGGCGATAAGCCTGACGGCATAGCTCCGCTTACCGCTTTTTTGACCCGATCAAGAAGCCCAAAAAGAAACCGGGTTTCTGTTGTGAATATGTAGGGGCGAATGGCCATTCGCCCCTACTGTGGTAGTAAAAAAAGAAACCAGGTTTCTGAGTCCCTGGTTTTTGACTCAAGAAAGAAACCGGATTTCTGTTGTAAATATCACCTGTAGGCAGCCAAAAAAGAAACCCGGTTTCTGTTTTTTATGAACACAAAGCGCTTAATAATTAACCCGACTCTGCATTTTCCCACCGAATAGCGCCGCCAATAACAATCTCACATAAGGCAGTCCCCAATAAAACATCCATAAAGGACCCGCATGACGTCGGGCAAACACTTTCCACTCTTCCACGGGCAAACCTTTAGGTTGCCTAATTTTTTTTAACCTTTGAGCAAGAGTTAAATTTGGACTGCCCCAAATATCTTCCTCGATAGGATTTGTGGTACATTCCCCCACATAACCCGGTGCTAACCAAACAGAACACCCTTGATTTCTCACTCGTAAACCGTAATCAATGTCTCCGGTACTGTGAACAAAGTTAGGGTCGAGATTGCCCACTTTTTCAGCCACAAAACGGGGTATCAGTACGCAATTGCCGTTCATGGTGTGACAAATTTGGGGCTCCTCTGTTGGCTGTACTAACTTAAATTTGAGCGGATGCCACCAAGAACTTCTTACCATCCCACCGTAGGTCAGGTTGCCGGTTTTAGTATCACAAGTTGAGCCGACAATTACAGCATTTAGGACTTCGGTTTCGGCAATGTGACTCGCGGTTGAAAGTAATTTTGCGATCGCCTCTGGGTAGAGGTTAGTATCGTCGTTGAGCCACAGATAGTAATCACGATCCGATTTTAGTGCTTCACCAAAAGCGGTTCGCGTTCCCCCATTCCAAAACAGCCCCCCATTTCCTTGAATGATCTTGACTTCAGGGTATTTTTGTGTGACGGCCTCAGCAGTGCCGTCGGTGCTCGCATCATCTACGAGGTAAACCTCCAACCGGAAGTCCGCTGGCATTTTTTGCTGAAATAGAGAATCAAGACTTGCCAAGGTTTTATCTTTACGATTATGGCAAGTCATTAACACTGCGATCGTTTTGGGTTCCATGTTCCGATAATTATGATTTTGACAGGAATATATAAAAAATTCTGAGACTTGTGGTTATATTAACGTCGTCGTGAATATAACCACAAGTCAAAGCAAAGATAGGTAAACTTGCCTTGTTTGCTCTGCACAAGCTTCCCATGAAAAATTTTTGATTCTCTCTGCACCCAAATTGATTAAGTTTTTTGCTTTTTCCGTTGAAAATAGCACTTTTTCCAAAGCCGCAGCAATACTTTCCGTTTGATCGGGGTCAAAAAATTCCGCTGCATTGCCGACAACTTCTGGCAGAGAACTGGTATTACTGCAAGCGATCGGGCAATTCAAGGACATCGCTTCTAGGAGAGGAATGCCAAAACCTTCATAAAGGGAAGGATAAACGAAAACTGAAGCTTCTCGATATAAATTTGCTAGAGCGGCATCATCACCAGCCACTTGTAAAACCTTACCTTCAGGTAATCCCAGATTTTGGATTAAAGTGATTTCCTCACGAGATAGTGAACCTCCCCCAAATAACACGAGATTAAAGTTATTTTTCAGTTGGCTGGAATTCCCATAAGCTTGCAATAGACCCTGAAAGTTTTTATATTTACTGATGCGATCGCCAACATAGAGAATATATGGTGGATATTTTCTGGGTTCAGTCTGATAGTGTTCTGTTAATTTGACACTGGTGCCATGATAGACAACCGATATCTTATTCCGATCGACCTCTAATAGTTCGATTAAGTCTTTTTTGGTATTCTCAGAAACACAGATAATGCGATCGGCTCTCTTGACAGATTCCTTTTTAACTTCCGCTGTAGGATCCAATTTTTTAAAAATATCTCTGGTTAAAAATTGGTTAAACTTTTCATGGATCATGTCATGGACTGTCACCACTACCTTAGTCTTTTTATGAGACAATTTTTCACCATGATAATAAGTTTCATGCACAATATCAGGAGGATTACTTTTCAGCCTAATTTTAGCTAAATTGTCATTAAACCTACCGACCATTTTTTGAATCTGGAGCCGGGAAGATTTAGGCACAGGAAATCCTGTCACCAAACCCGGTTTACACTGCTTCAAATACTCATTCACATAAGCCAGAGCCTCGATACTCACATCAAAATCGTCCATATCAGAGATTCTGGTTGCCAGTTCATATATGTATCGAGAAATTCCGCCGTATCGTTGCCACCAAAATATCTGGTGATCGTAAACGATTTTAATCATTTTATATAGATCCTGTTCTAGTTATGCCTAATGCCATGCCCCGTTGCAACATTCGATGATATTTCTCAGCAATTGTGGCAACTGCATAGTAACGTTCTACATAATTGCGGGCTCTTTGTCCCATTTCCAGACGCTCCGACTCAGAATCGAGTAGCTGGGCAATCACTGTCCGCAATTGAATAATGTGACGATCTTCTACCATTACCGCCACCTCTTTTTCTCTAACCGTATAGGGAGTACCGCCACTGGATGTGAGGACGCAGGGTAGACCACAGGACATGGCTTCAATATTGCAGGCCCCAAAATATTCTTCCCATCCAGATGTACTGACCGCATGACTGACAAATAAGTCTGCGGAGCCGATGATTTCGGCCAGTTGCGCGTGGGGAACGGGATTTCGGAATAATACTTTGTCCTCAAGAGCGCGTTCTGAAACCTCTCTTGACAACAAAGATTTGAGCGGACCAGTGCCGATTAATTGCAGTTGCAGGTTGTTGCGTTCGCGCAACAGTGGAGTCATGGCTTCCAAAATGTACAGCAGTCCCTTTTCGGTAACCAGTCTAGAGACAACCAAGACCCGCAAAATCCCATCTTGCGCTGAAAGTTTCGGTTGTGGCACAAAGCGCTGAGTATCTGCTGGATGCCCCATGATGGTAAATTTAGAGGCGATCGCCTCATCCAACAGATCCAAATCTCGAAAACGTTCCAGGCACTTTGGCCCCGTTGCAATTATCCCCGTTGTTTGAGCCAGTGCTTTGAGGATCCCCCGTCGTTGCAATTTCCACATTAAGTCTCGACGGGTTTCCGGCACGGTGATGGAAGTATCAAACCATACTGGCTTCCCTGCCCGCTGTGCTTCATTAATACCGAGCAGCCCTTGCGAATAGACCGTTGGATCCACCGTCACAATTCCATCAGCCTCAGCAAACATCCTTTTGAGGGAACTGTCCTGTAACCCTGGCATCAGAAATAACGATAGATATTTATTTACTTTCCATGCTTTCTCGGAAATAGAAACAATCTTAAAGGCTTCATTCTGATAGTTATCATGCTCTGATTTGACGATAGTGATTTGATAGCCATACTTTTCTTGGAGGCACTGATATATCAAACTCATTGCCTCGAATGCACTCTCATTGGCGATCGCGCCCACTCTGAAAAATAACAGATGACTCATAAACTCATTATCCGATTTGCCTATTAACACTACTCCAACTCAATTAGAGCAATTTTTCGGCTCTGTTTATTGTGCCAATAATTCACCGCTACTTGACTCACGAATCTCTCAAAAACCTAGCTGCCATGAAACTAGGCTCGATCAATTTGGATCTCCTCAGTAGTCTCCCATAAGCTGAAGGAACTTCTTCTGATAATTCCATAGTGCGGCTGAAATCAGATCCCGTACCTGTTCCGGGGTCACATCGGTAAGAGTTTCGTTCTTCCCAAACACCGGATAAAATCGACAATAATCAGGGACAAAATTGCCAGACTTAATCATAAACATATCGTCGCTGTAGTTTTTGTAGCGCGTGAGCGGTTGCAGCATTACCAAAGTTTTGGCTAATCCGGTGATGTCTAGCATATGAGAACCATGTATTCCGACAGCACAGTCAGTCTTAGAGAGTAGATAGATATAGTCAATTTGTTGGGAGCGATAATTTTCGGGAATGCCATTAGTCCGAAAGTCAATAATGTGAGGATGATTGATTGGATAATCGCGGCTCATCCCCACCATATAGATGCCAGCGGAGGGATAAGTTTTTTTGAGCAAGTTTGTTAATCGGTAATAGTTTTTCAGTTCTTGTTGCGGATGTCCGCCCCAACATCGATAATCCTCCCGGTTATAAAAAACAAAAATTGGAGAATATTGCTCCAAGGATAACTTGGCCTCTCGCTCTACCAGATCCAAATGAAAGTAGTCACGGGCATCCACCCCAGCGGTGATGTTCGTCTGTTTCTTAGGGATGAATACGGTTCGCTTGCGGATTTCCTCATTTAGCTTGCGGTTCAATTCAACATCTCTGAAAGTGTCCCGTCTAAAAGTAGCAGGTAGATGAGCCACTGTCCAGATTTGATCGATAAAGTCCGGCACATAAAATTGCAAATAGTCGCGAACTAACATCGCCGTGGCAATGCCTTCTTTACGGAGCAGATCGCCAAATTCATCGTAAACATTGTAGATAAATTGAATAAACCGGGCACTGTGTCCGTAGAATTCATCTAGGGCGTTAAATAGCAAGATTGGCTGGGATTCCCTTCCGTTCTTGATTTTGATTTCCAGCCTGGGTTTCGCGGTCGGGGAAACTGCTTTTGCCTTTTGAAATTTACTAGCTAACACCTTTTTAATTTTGTTAGAGACTAGACGGCGATCGCCCCGTTTAAGTAAATCAATATTTTCCTTAAGTTTGTCCAGCAAACCCTCAGAAACTCTTGATTGATATTCTAGTTTCTCTATCCTTAAGTCTGCTTTTGGTTCCACTGCTGAGAAATATATATCCAGCGTATTACTTTGCCAAAAACCCGGTTTTCCATAGATTTTACCCGTACATATATCTAAAATTTGTGGCAGCCAAAAATTATAAAGTAAAGTCGGTACGTCTAATAAAAACCTTGTTTTACAATAATCACAAGTCCCATAACACCAATGCTTTTGGGCAAAAACAAAATAACTTGTCAAATCGACATTGATGCTGCCAGAACATTTGGGACACTGAGGGGCCCACCCGTCCATATCTATTTCTGGTTTTACTTGTCTGATATATTCTTGCAGTCTTGTATCCATAATAATTTCTCCATGTCTAAATCGAGTAATTCTTTAAATTGAATAAATTATTGTAATTTTTAACTTAATTTTCTGGCCATGAACATTTTCTTCAGCCTAAATAACGATTGCGGAATCACCAGTGACTTCAAGATTAACGGAACTAATTTTCTCAGATCGGCAAAAAACAGGTTCATAAAAATTGTGGCTATAAAGTAGGTAATTAGCGTAGCCACTGTTGCACCCATAGCTTGATATTGCGGAATCAGCCAGAGGTTGAGAAGAATATTAATAACTGCTCCAACAATGCTAATGATCAGCGAGATTTTAAATAAATTTTTCACATTAATATATAGAGCTCGTGCAGTCCCAAAATTTGAACCAAACTGAGACCAAATGTAAACCGCTAAGACATTTCCGGCATCGGCATAAGCTTCTCCATACAATATATCAACTATCCAATCAGATAATGGAGAGATTGCTATTGCTATTAAAAACCATAGCACTGCCATCAGATCGTAAACTCCCTGCATCGTCTCTAAGAATACATTTTCTCCTTCTTGGTATTTTTTCACCAGCGCGGGTAACAGGGAACTATATATCACTGTGGGAATAATATTAAATACTTCTGATAATTTGACAGATACAGAGTATATCCCCAAGGAGCTTGGTGCTGCCATTTGACCTAGCATGACTTGATCTATCTGGGCGTAAATATAAATACTAATGCCACTGAAAATCACTGGCCAACTGTCTTTCAATAACTTTTGCGCGATTGGTAAGTTAACTCGCCACAAAGTGATCAATTGTCCTTGGCGATGATAGACAAACAGCAAAGCCAATGCACTCAAAGCGATATCCCCAGCCTTGATACAAGCAAAACCCACGAGTGGAGATTGCATTTGAATCAGCGCAATTTTGATAATGGCGGCAATGATATAAGCAATATTCTTGGCAAAAACTGTATATTTTGACTCAATTTGAGAGCGAAACCAGAAATCTATGGTTTCAAAAGACTGAAAAATCGTTCCCGCAGCGATAATCCCCACCAGCCAATGGGTGAGGCGATCGTCGGGGCGAAGCAAGGAAATTATTGCCGTTGTCAATAGCAGGGTTAACAGACCGCTCAATAATTTTAGGAGCCAAGCAGTGCCCAGGATTTCGTGCTTGCGGGAAGAATCTTGAGCCAAATCTCGGACGACGATGCTGTCGAGTCCCAAGGTAGTGAGCGGATTAAACAGCGATACAAAGGCGATCGCGTAGTTAAACACACCTAACTGCTCTGGTCCGAGGTAACGAGCAACCCAGATCCCGATCAGCAGTCCCAGACCCATCTGCATAAATCTATCCGCAAACAGCCAAGCCATATTGGCAACTACTTTGCGGAAAGTCGGACTGAGTTGTTGAATTAATAAGACCAGTTTATTTTTCATCAATAAATGATATTTTTATAGGGTTCACCCACAAATACTTAGTCACCAATGAATTATGCTTTGAGACTAGACGATTATCACGGTTTTTTTGAGCATTGAGTTGATTATCTGTGACTTTTTCCTCGACCATAACTATCTCAAATATCCACTATTTTCTGAGCATACAGATATCAAAACATTCGAGAGTTATACAGGCATGGATACTAAATTGATCGACATGGATCGATAATCCTCGTTTTCCTCCTTCCTGCATTTCCAGGTACTATTGACCAATCGTCTGTTTCCGCAGCAGCCTTAATGCCAATCCACTGTCTAATATCTTATATCTCCCTTGAGGTTCTTACCGGAGTTTCTGATACTCAATCCAACCACTACAAAGACATAGTAGTACCAATTATGGTTATTTTCAACCAGGGGAATTTCGGTCAAATTCGGAAAAAGAATAAAAACCAACAATAACATGGGTAAAATCGATTCAATCATCGGAGTCCCAGGTGGCTGAGGGCGGGTTAGATAACGCACCGCATCGGCAAGTGCCGTAAAAAATGATAGCGCAAAGCAGGCGAATCCTACATAACCTAGATCCAAAATGATCTCTATAAAACTATTATGAGAATGGGGGGGAGCCCAACCCCCGGGCATAATAAGTAGTCCGCTAATGTCATTAGCAGCCGGGTTGTCAGCCCCTCGCCAAGGCTGCCAAAACCCATGGAAACCATAACCTAATACAGGACGTTTTGGGATCTTCTCAGAGAACAAAAATTCCCAAACTGGTGTCCGTCCGGTCAAAGTCATGTCTTTACCCAGTCCATCCACCACAATCGCCTCCAGGTTATCTGTGACAATAATAAATCCTGCTATAGAAAAAATCATAAAAATTATCACAAAAAAATACGCCCATTGAAAAGGCAGTTTTTTCAAAAATGAAACGGAAAGTACCATTAAAACGCCTAGGATAAATTGCACTTTTCCTCCGCCAGATTCACACATTTGCATAACGTAAAGAGAGAAAAAAGTCATTGTGACTGCTATCACGCGTTTTTTGGGATTTTCAATAGCCTCTATCCCCCACAATATTGCACTAAAAGCCATCAGAGATGCCAGGGGATTCGGGTGAGCTAGAATTCCTTGCCAGCTATTTTTTACGGGATTGATTCCTATGCCAGGGCGTAACATACTATAATATGTACTCAAAGCCGCTGTGATTGCTAGAACATATTTTAATAAATTGGCAATTTCAGAAAAACTAAATTGTTTAATAATATAGCTATTTACTACAGTAGTTCCCAGCCATACCATACTATATTTTAGAGTATGAATTGGGGTATCCGACCAAGAAAATGATAGAGATAGTAGAAACAAATACAAAAATAAACCTGGATTGCTTTTGAGCAATACTGCTAATACTTCAACGGAGTATTTTAAAGTGTATTTGAGGCGAGGAGACAAAATAAACAGAAGCACGCCATATACAGACAATTGAACAAAGGCACCCGCAAAACTTTTTTCCCGAGTTGCCAGACTGGTGGGATGAAAATTTGGAAATGGACTGATGCCAACTCCTGGCATCATAAATAAATATAATCCAATTATTATTTTTTCTGCTAATGCCCCCAGTCGGGGATGTTTACTAACCACTTGAAATGCCAAGAGAATATAGATGACACCGCAACCTAGAATCAGCAGGAGAATTACGGGATTGGCAAGCAGCGCTTTCATAATATTTCTTGATTTTATAGTGAACCGCCAAAAACCCCCAAGCAAACTTCTTCATCCTGAAATTTCAGCGCTATCTATGGTTTTTTTGCTCAGAAGCTTAAGATGACGATGGATCAGATTTTTTGTGAAACAGTGTAACTGTAATAGGACTTAGGCACCTTTGCTATATTTTGTGCAATATTGGCCACCGCCACGGAATATACCCTATTGATGGTTTCTGTGCGTAAGTTTTGCGTAAGTAAATGCTCCCTTGTGAAAGAAGATAGACTAATTAGGGTTCAACTGTCAACATTGGACTTTTGACCAAACCAGAAATATTCCGGTAAAAACACATCCTTTGATAACTTCTGGGGAAAAAAATTCAGTGCTAAGTTTTTCATGGGCTGGGAGTCAGCTTACCCAGGCCAAGAGGCTAACGTTCACATAATGAAAATCTACCTAATTGAGAATTTTGGTTGGGTAAATCCGCCGCAAAATTTGATTTGTCCGTGTTTGGCCGTGGAAACAGATTGGATTGCCCAGGTGCTAGATGGCTTCTAGCGATTAGCTCAAGAGAGAAGGCGGGTAAAATGAATTCAAGACATCTTGAATAATTATATGTCACCTTATATATATGTCATCAAAAAACCACACTAATGTAGTGAAGACAATAAGTCAGGCAGTTTTGGGTCTGACCCTATCGGTTGTTCCCAGCTTAGGCACTTCCGATCCTTGCTTGGGGCAATTGCCACTGCTGGAGCGATCGCAACCAGACGCAACTGGGGGGACTCCGGTTCGCCCTGCACCGCCCCCAGAATCCCCGCAGACTATGCCAGAAACATCTGTCACCATTCCACAAGTTCCTGCCCCAAGCATTCCAGAAATTCCCGCTCCAGCAAGTGCAGAACTGCCGGTTTCAGCTTACATATTAGGTGGAGGGGACACGATTCGGATCGATATATTGGGGGTTGAGCAATACAGTGGGGATTACCAGATTCCCATCGATGGTAGGTTGATTCTGCCCCTGGCTGGAAGCATATCAGTTCAGGGCTTAACCCTTGAAGAGGCCGCTGATGCAATTTCCCAGGCTTACGCGAATATTCTGAAACGTCCGGTGATCTCAGTCAATCTCCAAGCCCCGCGTCCCCTAAATATTTGGATCGCCGGGGAGATCAATCGCCCCGGTTCCTACTCGGTGTCGCTCAAAGGTGGAGTCGGCCAGCGTCCGGGCACTCAGTACCCGACCATAACCCAGGTGATTGAACAAGCTGGAGGAATTAAGCTCACAGCAGATTTGCGGCGGATCGAGCTACGTCGTCCCCAAAGAGATGGCTCGCAGCGGACGATCGATATTAACCTTTGGCAAATGCTTCAGACCGGCGATCGCCGATGGGACATCACACTACTTGATGGAGACTCCATTTTCATTCCCACAGCGACTACCGTAGACCTTGGAGAAATCCGACAACTGGCAAATACGAGCTTTGCGATTCCTATGGCTCAAGCTAGGAATGTTACAGTAGTGGGAGAAGTGGCGCGTCCGGGTCCTTATATTGTCCTAGGAGGGGACACCGGAGCAGATTTTAACCTAGGGGGGCTACCAACCGTGACCCGGGCGATTCAGATCGCCGGAGGAATTAAACCACTAGCGAATCTGCGGGAAATCCAATTGCAGCGACCCACAAGAGAAGGAGCCGCACAAATTATTTCGGTCAATCTCTGGCAACTGTTGCAGACCGGAGACATCAATCAAGACCCAATCGTGCAAGATGGAGATATTATTATCGTTCCCGCAACCGCCGAAGTCAATCCGGCTGAAGCCGAACAAATCGCTACAGCCAGCTTTGCTCCCGAGACAATTAATGTGAGGGTGGTCGGAGAAGTCACAATACCTGGAACGATCAGGGTGCAGCCAAATACCCCGTTGAATCAAGCCCTGCTGGCTGCGGGTGGATTCCGCAATAGTCGAGCCGCTCGCGGTGCGGTGGAGCTAATTCGCCTCAACCCAAATGGCACAGTTTCTCGACAAACTGTTTCTGTTGATTTAGCTGCCAGCATCAACGAACAAACCAATCCCATACTCCGTAATAACGACATTGTTGTGGTTAACCCCTCTGGTATAACCGCCTTCGGAGATAATCTCAACAATATCTTCTCGGCAACTACTAGCACGGGCGGGTTTCTCAGGGTTCTAGAATTCTTGGGCATTCTCAAATATTTGACCGTTCCTTAAGCCCGATCCGGTGGAGAAACCTTCTCAAGCATTAGTCAAGCTATTTATCCATAATGCTGCTAAGGCTTCCGGCTTTAACTGCCGATTAATGGGGTGGTTATTTCACTTGAGATGATGGCGATCGCAATAACATCGGCTCTCCAGGTACTCAAAGCCAACAGACAGTCTTTTTTTAAGGAGCAAACATGGATTACGAAACTAATTATCAACAGTTTTCCGAAAATCGCAATATCAGCAGGTATTCCTCATTGCCTCAGAGTTACTCAGCCAACGCTGAAGAGAGTAATGGGGATTCCTTGGATTTAGGCTGGGTTTTTGCCGTTGTGCGTCGCCGAGCAATTATTATGGCTGGTGTAGGCATCACCTTGAGCGTGCTAGCTGGGGCATTGCTGGTCAAGAGTTCTCGTCAGATTGTTCCAGAGTATTCCGGCGCGTTTCGGATTTTGGTGGAACCCATTACGGCGGAAGGAATGTTGTCACAAATGTACTTAATGGCTCAAACCTCAGATGCCAGTTCCGATATTCAAAGAATTAAAATCGAAGATAATAGCTTGGTGGACTACGAAAGCTTAATTCGTGTTTTCCAAAGTCCAAAAATACTCCAACCAGTGGTGGAAAAGCTTCAAGAACAGTATCCCAAACTGAGCTACGGAACGCTGGCATCTAGACTGTCTCTAACTAGAATTAGCGTGAAAAAAGGTTCCCAGGAACAAGGGACTAAAATTTTGGTAGTTCGCTATAACGATCAAGATCCGAAAAGGATTGAAACCGTTTTAGAACATCTCAAAGAAGCTTATTTAGACTACAGCCAAGAAGAGCGGATGAAAGACATCCGCAATAATATTGAATTTATTGATAAAAAGCTGCCTGAGCTAAAATCTCAAGTGGATATTTTGCAAGAAGAAATGCAAAGACTGCGGGAAAATTACAACGTGCTGATCCCAGAAACTGCCAGTCGCGCCCTCACCGATCAGGTGCTTAGTATTCAGAGACAGCGAGTCGATGCCCAAAGAAACCTAGCTCTGGCGCAAATACAACTCGCTAACCTGGAAAAACAGTTTGCTGAAGGTAATTTAATCTCAATTTTGGCCATAGATCCTAAAGCATACGAAGTTGTCATTGGACAGCTTCAGAAAATAGAAAGCGACATCGCTGTACAGTCAGCGCTATTTTTTGAAGATAGCGAACCAATGCAGCAAATACGGGAAAAACAGCAAAATTTGCAAGAGTTGGCTCGCGAACAAGCCCAAGGTTATCTAAAAATCGTGGCTGGTCAAATCCAGGAACTAGAGGCTAACGAACGAAAGCTGGCTGAAACTGAGCTTGAGCTAACCCGACAACTTAGACAACTGCCAGCCGTTGCCCGCGAGTATGATGATTTGCAGCGTGAGCTAGAAGTTAGTACGAAAAACCTGAAAGAATTTTTGGCCAAACGAGAAGCCTTGGAGATTGATTTAGCCAGACAAAAAGAGAGCGTCGGGTGGCAAGTGATTGAGGAACCTGCTGTACCCAGGGATCAAAATGGCCAACCGATATCGATCACGGTGACGCAAACGAAGCGCCAGTTAATCGTGGCAGTGATTGTCAGTATGTTGCTTGGGGTCGGGGGGGGTTTTCTGGTAGAGGTGCTGATTTCGGTCTTCCATACACCGGAAGAACTCAGAGGCGCCACTAAACTACCCCTGCTGGGGATCATTCCTTTCGCTAAAGACCTGAAGAAAAGATCCTCAGATCGCCGGAAGCAACTTGCCCCTGTAACTGGTCTGGCTTTGGAAAAAAATCAGGCAAGTCTCAGTTTGCTGCTGGCGACTAAGGCGCAAATTCAGACCTACAGCACTTCTCCCATACTGGAAGCGTTCCGTTCTCTTTATACCAATATTCGGTTGCTCAGTTATCAGAACCCCATCCAATCTTTAGTCATTGGGGCGGCTACCGCTGGGGAGGGTAAGTCTACGGTGGCAGTGCATATAGCGAAAACCGCCGCCGCGATCGGTCAGCGGGTTTTACTGGTAGACGCGGATCTGCGTTCTCCCAAGATTCATAATAAGTTTGGTGTGCCGAATGTGCAGGGACTCAGCGATGCGATCGCTACTGACATTAGCCTGAATGATGTGATCCAGCGATCGCCCAATGATGATAACTTATTTGTTTTAACCGCAGGTCCGGTTCCAGAAGACCCGATCAAACTGCTCTCTTCCAAAAAGATGCAATCTCTGATGGAGCAATTTCAGGACTTTTTCGACTTGGTAATCTACGATACCCCACCCCTGGTAGGCTTGGCCGACGGCAACTTCCTCGCCGCACAAACTGATGGCCTCGTTTTGGTTACTCGACTCGCCAAGACAGACCGTTCTCTGGTAAAGAAAGCACAAGAAGGATTAAAAATTTCTGGTGCCAGGGTCTTGGGTGTAGTAGCCAATGGGGTCAAAGGGTAAACTACCACAAAGGCGCTTGATTTTGAGCGAGAGCCCCCAAAAAAAGAGGATGCCACTTTTTTGCAGTTGTGGCATCCTCAAAGAATTTACTCTATCCCGGAGCTATACTGAGATGGTGATAACTTGGTGGAGTGATACCACTATCCCAGTATCATCTCAGGGTGAAATCCTGATTTAAGCACTGTGATTGGTTTTGCGACGGCGAGACATCGCCATTGCACCTGCTACCAGTCCCAAGCCTGCTAATGTCGCAGGTTCTGGCACCGCCACCTGAGCGGTCACCATGAAGTCATTGAAGTCTCTGTGGCCGTTTACACCGGAATCCTCAACAGCAATTAGAACAGGCCCGGCAAAGGGGTTCGCATTCTGAATTCCAGCCGTTTGACCAAGGGCGCTATTCACGCTGGTGCTGTAATACTTGTAATTGAGATCGCTGAGTACGGATGTCCCTTGTAAAAACTTGAACTGGTTGGCAAACCCGAGAAAACTGGCATTCTTGGAGTCGGTGGAGTAAACATCATAGTCACGCCAAACATCTGTGCCACTGTCCAAAAAGAAAGCGTACTGCTTGCCCGCTTCAAACTTGAATTTTGCAGAGGCGTTGAGCACAGTGTTTCCAACGGTTCCTTGGTTGTCTGGTCCAGATCCATCACTTCGTTTGGTTTCAGCAAATAGCACGGTTTGTTTGCCGGTGGAATCGATCACGCCAAAATTGGACTTGAACCAACCGTGGGATTCCAAAAAATCAAAGTTGACGGTGGTATCTTCGTTAAATGAAATGCCGCTGTTGTTAAAACTAAAAGCCTGTGCTGGGGCTGCGGAGACTAGACCAGCGATCGCGGTGGCTGCGGCAGTGGTAAAAAATTTTGTTTGTGATTTCATGTTTGTCACTCTCCGTTGTTTTTCTAGGACTTGGTTCTTGATCTAGGACTGATATAGATGCAGTGCCGCTAAGGCTCTATAAGCTTATTTGAAGATAACTGGTTACATCCCAAGATTAGATTGGATTCTTGAGATTTTTTGCTTCTATATCTATTAATGCACTAACTTTCCCTAAGTGACAAGGGATTTTGCCAGAGTTTATATACTCTTTAAAAATAATGGAACATCTCCGTAAATATACGGAATTTACCGAAAGTCCTGAGAACTGAATCAACGGGAAAGCAATATTTAGTGAGCTATTTAGTATGGTGTGAGGCAATTGACCCTTTAGAGTTAGAGGTGTCAACGGCACTAGGGGGTTCGTCCCATCGTTGCAGAGATCGATCCGAGTTGAGTCATCGGGTAATTACCATTCAGTAATTTAATTGGGGCTAAACTAGGATCGGGAATCATAGAATCAGGAATCAATCATATGTTGCTACTTCTAAATTTCTGCCCCTGAGAAATCTAAAATTTTCCTTAAGATTTCTGCAAGGTAATCAGGTTTAGTGGGACGACTGTGTAACTTTTTATGAATTTTTATTAAATAGCCTAAAATTTTCCAGCAAAAATTGCCTTATATATGAGGAAAACATGAAAAAAATCACAGTTATGTGATAAAAATCATTAACGAATGTAACCGTTATCGCTGTTTTTCGATTGATCCCAAATAATAATTAAGGTTGACAGGATTGTCAAATATCTGAGATAATCAGTCTGTCCAAAGGTTCACCAGTCGAAAAGAGTTTGTCAAGAAATTACACCTTTGACCACGTATAAACTCCCAACGGTTGAGTCCTTTGGCGAAACCAGTAAATCTAGCAAAACCAAAAAATCTGTTTAATTTTCCGAACACCAGTCTCTCGACAGGACTAATAACATTAAATTTTTCTTCTGTCAGAGATTCGCCTTAATGGGCAAAAATTTATTTAATTTTTTTTTTGATGATTTTGGGAAACTGAAAATTCTCTGACCTTGAACACATAGATTTCACACATAGATTTCACACATAGATTGGTCAAGACTTTTCAGATTGTCAATCAAAAATAGAAACCGCCGCCATAAACCCATAAAAACCCTTGGGATTATCTGCTTGATGACCCAAGCATCCTGATGGTTTCTATTTCCTGAGTTGATTAGCACTTTTTGGACTCAAATTTGGAATCAAAGAAAACCGAGGTTTTGAAATGCAAACATTACAAGCTATTCGCTGCCCAAACTGTGGAAATCTCGCCGAACGCTACTACTTTATTAAGCGCGAAGAAAGCCAAACCCAATGTCCTTTCTGTGATTACTTTATGCTGAGTAGTGTTCGCACTGGCAAGGTGCTCGAAGCTCATGCTCCAGGAATTTATGACCATAGCCACTAAAAATTTTCATTAGTTAGGGCAGAGCGATCGCCGATTTTATAATAAGACGATTTCTTTAAAACAAACCATCACCAAAATAAGAGACGCCATCAGGCTGTCTCTTATTTTTTTCATAAGTTTCAGGATGGTTCGCGTCAGATACGGATTCACGATTAACTATTATCGTAGTGCTTAACAATCAAGAAACAATTCCGATTATCTTGAGTTTTTGTATAACTCATATGATCCGCAATGAGTTGGATTAAGAGCAAACCCCGTCCCCCTTCAGCATCTTTATCTCTGTTCTGACTCAGGGCTTTCAGTTTTGCGGCTAAATCTAATCCTGGACCCCAATCCCAAATCCGGATTTCCAAAGACTCAGGTAAAATAGAGACTTCAAGATCAATTGGCGTATTGCTTGGCATTTCTGCGTGAGCATGACGCACAGCATTCGTAAATGCCTCAGCTAAGGCTAACTGACATTGCATCCAAGTTCTATTCGGTACAGGGGGACAATCAAACTGATCAAACCATGACAAAACTTCGTTGAGTAACTGAATTTCTGTTGTGAGATGCAGGGTGAATTTTTGGGGTACTGGTAGTTTTTTCACATCTTTATAATCCACGATGATTTGATGACCCCCCTATTTTTGAGAGTTTTTGCTACGTGATTTCAAAATTAATTATTAGATATCATACAATAGAACATCGTCTAAATTTTATCCCTCTTCTTAGAATGGCACGATAATTTATATTTTGGTGAAAATAAATTCTCATCCCGGCCTGATTTTTCTTTAAACAGCGATTAAATCCTTGTCGGTCTGGTATAGAAGGGACGTTGCTCAAAAGCTTTTAATCCAAGCGTTGAGACGCTATTTTACCCAGGGGTTTCCCCCGATTAAACAGAAATTACCATGACCAGACCGATCCACCCTCATCTTAATCGACTGGTTGAACTAGATGCTGTGGAATGTAGTATCTATTGCTATGTTTAACGTTAGATCCAATTTTAAGCGAATGATCCTAATTTCCCTGCCCCATGACTCAGATTTTAGTGATTGATGATGACCCGACGATTCGGGTGGTGTTAACCAGAGCTTTACAAAAGCAGGGTTATGGCGTCACCGTAGCCGAAAATGGTAAAGAAGGAGTCGAGCGAGCGGAAGAAGTCCGTCCGGCTCTGATTATCTGTGATTGGATGATGCCGATCATGGACGGACTAGAAGTTTGTCGCCAAGTTAAGGCTAATCCCGATCTCTCGACCACTTTTTTTATTTTGTTGACTTCCCGTGGGGGAACGGAAGATCGCGTGATGGGTTTGGATACTGGGGCGGATGAATTTCTCTCTAAACCCATTCGTCCCGATGAACTCAATGCCAGAGTGAGAGCGGGGTTGAGAATCTATCAACTCACGGCAGATTTGCGTTCTTCTAACCAGATGTTGGCAGATTCTAATCATCGTTTGGAGGCACAGTTGGCAGAGGGGGCAGAATATGTGCGATCGCAGCTACCCCCACCGATGAAAACCGCTGCTGTCACCATTAACAGTCGGTTTATTCCTTCCCGGCAACTAGGAGGAGATTGTTTTGACTACTATTGGTTAGATGATGAGCATTTGGTGATGTATTTACTGGATGTTTCTGGTCATGGTCTGGGTTCTACCCTGCCTTCGGTGGCTATGTCGCACTTACTGCGTACCCGTTCTTTGCCTGGAGTGGCTTTTTCTGAACCCGCTCGCGTGCTCACGGCTTTAAATGAAGCCTTCCAGATGGATATGCACCAGGACAAATACTTTACCATCTGGTACGGCGTGTATCATCTCTCCACTCGCGAGTTGTCCTATTCTTGCGCCGGTCATCCCCCGGCAATTTTGCTGTCTGGTGGCCGGAATACCCCGTTAACCGTTGAGCAACTGAAAACTCCGGGAATGCCCGTTGGGATGTTTCCAGATATTGAGTATATGCAGAAATCTTGTCAAGTGCCTCCGTTGAGTACCTTATATATTTATAGCGATGGCGCTTATGAAATTACTCAACGCGACGGCAATCTGTGGACTTTAGAGGAATTTGTGCAGATACTCAGTCACTATCGAGAAACAAATCAGACGGAACTGGATCATCTTTTGGATTATTTAAGGAATCTCAATCCCAAGCGGATTTTTGATGACGACTTATCAGTTTTACAGGTAATGTTTACCTAACTAGATCCAGAGACTCAGGGATGACTCTACCAATTTTCAAGAGACACATCACCGCCGATTACCGAACTTTTAACGACGAGAGGCTCGCAGTTGTCCACAAGCGGCGTCAGCTTCTAAGCCTCGCGAGTAGCGGACGCTGACGGCGATATGTCGCTGTTGTAACCCGTCCACAAAAGCTTGGATTTCTTGGGGACTGGGACGTTGATAGTCAGCTTCTTTTACCGGATTATAGGGAATTAGGTTAACGTGGCATTGGAACCCGCGTAAGAGATTGGCCAGTTCTATGGCGTGGGCATGGGCGTCGTTTAAACCGGCTAACAAAATGTATTCAATACTCAACCGTCGTCCGGTGATGTTGACATATTCCCGACATTCTGCCATTAGCTGATCTAAAGGAGAATGTTTGGCCGAGGGGATCAGTTTTTCCCGTATGGCTTGATTGGAAGCGTGCAAGCTTACCGCTAGGGTAAATTGGCCTTGATATTGAGCGAGTTTGCGAATGCGATCGCGCACTCCCACGGTAGAAATAGTCAGATGGCGCTGTCCAATTCCGACATCTTCATTAAGACAGCGTACTGCCGCTAAAACATTCTCGGTATTGAGTAAGGGTTCACCCATGCCCATAAATACGATGTGGCTGACGCGACGGCCAAAATCTTCTTGCACCGTTAACACCTGATCCACGATTTCATGGACGGCTAAATTCCGGGTAAAGCCTCCTTTGCCGGTGGCGCAAAAATCACAAGCCATAGGACAACCCACCTGGGAACTGACGCAAACGGTTAACCGCTTTTGTGTGGGAATGCCCACGGTTTCGATAATTTGCCCATCGGCTAATTGCAGCAAATATTTAACGGTTTGGTCTAAAGCCACAGAACGATGCAAAATTTGCGATCGCCCAATCGCTACATCCTGGTGATTTTCCCGCCACTGTTTGGGAAACACCGTGATGTCTTCGAGGGTTTTTGCCCCTTGTTGATAAATCCATTGATGTAGCTGCTTACCCCGATAAGCGGGTTGATCTTGTTGTTGTACCCACTCGGTCAACTGGGATAAAGATAATCCTAAAAGCGGTATGTTGTTCTCATATTTGGTCTGGGGTAGTGGTCTGGGTTGAATTTTTGGCTGGTCGTGGCTGGACTTGGCACCTCGGAAATGATGCCGTTTTTGATTTTTGGGGGTTTCTGCGTTTGAGGCGGACTTTTTCAGCACGGACTTTTTCCGCAGGGAGATTTTAGCAACAGGAGTTTTCGGCACCGGAGTTTTAGCAACCGGAGTTTTCCGTTGCCCCTCTGCTCCTCCGCTTCCCTGCCCCTCTGCACCTTTGCCCCTCCGCACGGGACTTTTCGGCACTGGACTGTTAGCCACGGACTTCTTTGTCACGGGACTTTTCGGGACAGGACTTTTAGCCACGGACTTTTTAATCACGGGACTTTTCGAGACAGAGTTTTTATGAGCGATCGCGCGTTTGGTCATATTTAATCACCATGCTAGGTGGCATTAATATTTTATGCTGAACAAGGGCGTCACTCTGCCTTGGCTAAAGATTAAATTCAATATCATTATGGATATATACTCTCTTCCCATCGGATTTCAATTCACCTCCCCAGGGCCGATTATCTTTCACCTTGGGCCATTAACCATTCGTTGGTATGGCCTTTTAATCGCCTCAGCGGTGTTAATTGGTGTCACCCTTTCCCAATATTTAGCCCAGCGACGCCAGGTTAACCCAGACTTAATTGGTGATTTAGCCATTTGGCTGGTAGTCGGCGCTATTCCCGCTGCCCGACTGTACTATGTGCTATTTGAATGGCCACAATATGCCCAAAACCCAGGAGATATCATCGCCATTTGGAAAGGTGGGATTGCCATTCACGGCGCTATGTTGGGAGGCATCCTAGCCGCTTTAATATTTGCCCGTCTGCAAAAAATATCTTTCTGGCAACTGACCGATTTAGTCGCCCCTTCGGTAATTCTGGGACAGGCGATCGGGCGGTGGGGCAATTTCTTTAACTCCGAAGCCTTCGGCGATCCCACCAACTTACCCTGGAAACTCTATATTCCCCCAGAAAATCGGTTTCATCTACCCCTGGAAATGAGACAGTTTGACTACTTCCATCCCACCTTTCTTTATGAGTCGCTGTGGAATTTGATGGTATTTGCCCTACTGTTGTCCTTATTCTTTAGAAAGTTTCCCGGCAAAAAACCCTTAAAAGCGGGCACCTTATTTTTAGTCTATCTAGCCGCTTATAGCCTGGGGCGATTCTGGATTGAAGGCTTACGCACAGATAGTTTAATGTTTGGGCCGCTGAAAATGGCGCAAATGGTTAGTCTGTTCGGCATTACCTTGGGGTTAGCGGGATTAATCTGGCTTTACAAATTAAATCGTCCTTTGCCCGATGTGGTTTCCCCCGATCGGCAAACATGGGATATTTCCCGCGAGTCGCCGCAAAAATAACTACTGAGAAATCTTTATCAACCATAAAAATTAGCATCGAATGTCTGAATCAATGTCTGAATCTCAGAAATCTAAGTCTATTCCATCTGTAGCTGGGCTCAAACCAGCGGTGTATATTGTCGGCGCTGGGCCAGGAGATCCGGATTTACTCACGGTCAAAGCCCAAAAATTACTCATGGCAGCAGATGTGATTTTATTCGCCAACTCCTTAGTCCCCACGCAAGTTTTACAATTTTGTCGGGCAGATGCGGAAAAAATTCCCACGGCAAATAAAACCCTGGAAGATATTTTGCCCATGATGATTTCACGGGTGAAAGCAGGTAAATCGGTGATTCGTTTACATTCTGGCGATCCCAGTTTGTATAGTGCGATCGGCGAACAAATGCAAGCTTTGGCTGAGGCAGAAATTCCCTTTGAAATTATCCCTGGAATTAGTGCGTTTCAAGCTGCTGCCGCGAAATTAAATGTAGAATTGACTGTTCCCGGTCTGGTGCAAACTATTATTTTGACTCGTGTATCTGGGCGGGCTTCATCGGTGCCTGATACAGAAGAATTAGCTTCTTTAGCGGCTCACCAAGCGAGTCTTTGTTTGTATCTGAGTGCTCGCCATGTAGAAGATTCTCAGGAAAAGCTGTTACAACATTATCCAGAAGATACCCCTGTGGCGATTTGTTATCGTCTGGGATGGCCTGATGAAAAAATCGTGGTGGTGCCTTTGGCAGAAATGGCAACTGTGACGATCGCAGAAAATTTAATTAAAACTACGTTGTATGTAGTTAGTCCCGCGTTAAAATGGCTAGAAAATAGGCAATGTTCTGCACAATTTTCCGAAGTGCGATCGCGCCTCTACCATCCCGAACATAGCCATATATTTCGGCCTGTCTCTAGTCATCAGTGATGTGTGTCCTCTGTGTCTCTGTGGTAAATGTGTCGATTGATTTCGGGGAAATAAAAAGAGCGATCGCGGATTATAGGCGATCGCTCCTCCTGACTCAGACTAATCTTTGTGTCCTCTGTGTCTCTGTGGTTAATTTATCGAGTTATCGAGGGGAAATAAAAAGATATTCGAGGATTTTGAGCGAATGGAAAAATCCTTGAATTTCGCTAAATTGAATTTTCTTCTTTTACCTTTGGCAATTTTTTAATTATATCGGGAATTTCGTCAGTAATAATACTCCAAATAATATCATTGTCAATACCTAAATAGCCATGAATAATGCGGTTACGGGTGGCAATAATTTGTCGCCAGGGTATTTCTGGGTGATTGACTCTAATCTCTTGGGGAATGTGGGTGGCGGCTTCCCCAATAAGTTCTAAGTTTCTCAGGGTTGCATCGTAGTAAGGTTCGTTGTTAATAAAGGTTTCTTGATCGAGGTTTTTGGTATAACGTAAAACCTTTTCTGCGAAACAAATCATATCATCAATATAAAATCGCCATTCTCTTTGTGATGTATTAGACATAAATTATTTCTGCCTCGATATAAGGTTTTAGTTCCTGGCGTAGGGCTGGTTCTGTAATCAAATCTACAGGGCATTTGAGCAAGTCTTCGAGATAAAATAAAGAGCCAAAATAGCGTTTAGAGTCTGCTTTTCCTTCAAAGGCTATTAGGATGTCGATATCACTATTTTCAGTGGCGGTATCTCTCGCAGTAGAACCAAATAAAGCTAGGGTAGTGACTCCGTATTTTTCTTGGAGTAGAGTTTTACTCTTGCTAAGGAGTTCGATCGCTTGTTGTTTTTTCATTATATTTTTTGTCAAATTTTTCTGCTGTGATATTGATTAAATGTCAGCTATTTTTTCCAGTTAGGTGATGTAACTCTAGCGGATTTCGATGTTAGTCTTCATCAATGATAAATATAGCATGGTTGATCTTATAAGCGATCGCTCCTCCTGACTCAGACTAATCTTTGTGTCCGACAGAGTTCTGTGGTGAATTTATCGATTTATTTAGGAGAAATAAAAAGAGCGATCGCATTCAGGTGAGAAAATTTCAGCAGACGGGGTAAATATCTGGGGAAATATCTCTGAGTAGCTGCCCAATGGCAAAGTTGAAAAAGGGAGAGGCAAAAATTTCCACTCCAGCAAAATCAAGTTCTACCGGGCGGCCAAAAGTTCCGAGTTCGGTAGGCTTGATGCGGATCGCTGGGACTTTCAGGCCGAATATATTCAAGCTGACCCGTACCGATCAGACGGTTGAGATAGTTACTTCGCAGGTAAACTTGACTGCGCCCAAGAATCCCAGCCAGGTCAGAAGAAGACAAATCACGCCACTCGCAAAGCATCAGAATTACAGAATCTACTTTTTGCGGATCCGCTCGTTCTCCCAGTTGCTCAACAGCGTCCCTCAGATTGTCTGGCATCCGATCCAAGTAATTTTGCTCATTACCCTTATGTATAGGGCTACCCGCTAGATTAGGGTTGTCTTGGACTGCTAACCCGCTAGATAAGCTGTTATCTACAGGGCTACTCGCTAGATAAGGACTATCTTGTGCCACGATGGTGCCAGGTAAGCCTTCCCCTGACAGATTGGGTCTAAGGATATAGTAAGTTGCAGAGCCTTTTCCCTTCTGTTCTAGCAAGCCCGAATCCCGCAGATGTCTTAAGCGTCCACTAGCCGTTAGGGTGTCCACGCAATTGATAGAGCGGTATATAAAGTTATTTATTACGCCAATTTCCCTGGCTATAATTAGTGCTCTTGCGTCATCGTCGTTAAGAGAATAATCCTTAAATTGTGCTAACCATTCTACATCTTCAGAGCTTAATAGATGATGAACTAAGAGTTTCACCGTGAAACAATCTTTCTCTGAAATTGATTCAAATAAAGGAATGGTTAGATTTGCCCTATGCATTTCATCAATCATAACGCGGATCCCTGTACCTTTTGTCTCCGCAATACCTACGTCATGCAAAACAGCAGCTATTTTTTCGTTACGAGTAATGGAACCAGGTTCTCCCAGCGAATCGAAAGACTTTAGGGAATAACCTGGATTATGAATTTCCAGGCGATTGGAAAATCTAATTACCTGTACGGGTTGGCGTGTACGATAGTTACGGTGCATCAGAGAATTGACTATCGCTTCCCGAATAACTGTTCGCGGAATTACTGGTACTTCTTGGCGATAAATGTTGTTATCTCCCAGGGTAAATGCTTTGGGAATATCGTTTAAAACAAGGCTGATTAGCCTTGGTATCGATAGTAATAACGGCTCAAGAATCTCAACGGTTTGATATCGATTATTTGGGTCAGGAACCCACTCACGTCCTTCAACTATGATATAGTCAATACGGCTCATGGGAAAATACCGCCTTAAAGCTGCTACCTTTCCAAATAAAAGAATTCCTCCAATAGTTGCACATATTTGTCCTTGATGTTTAGTTGTGGCAGTTATAGAGTAGAGCAAATCAGAGTCGTTGTAGTTTAATTCAGCAGCGTTAGGATTGATATTACTTCTGATCCGTCTATACTCGGCGATCGCCTGCGGGTCAAAATCATCTAAACTAGACTCAGGTACAGGAGTTTCATCGAAAGTACGGTGCTGACGTAACTGATAGAAAAGAGCAATATCCTCATCCGTACAATGTTGGTCTGTCGATCCGATACGGCGAAAAGCACCCCTAGGAAGACCTTTATTTTTTATATAAACAGGCTTTTCATGGGGTTGAGCTTCTGGGATGAAAACCAAGATGACGTTTGTGCCGTTGTGACTAATTACCTCAATCTGTGGGCGAATCGCCACATTAAACATTTCGCGGCATTGATTAGCAAGATTGGATTGAATTTGATCGGAGTTAGAAATTCCAGTTATCTTGTAATCTTCAGGGGATTCATCTTCCGATTTTTCTACTCCCAGGATGAGATATCCGCCACCGCGTCCTGGTTCATTAGCAAAGGCCGAAACGGTTTCCATCACACTTTTTCCAATGTCAGATGCACGTTTAGCCTCTATTAAAACTGATTCGTCATTGCTTGATAATTTTTCCCAAATTTCACTGAAACTCAATCCTTTCATACGATTCGCTAAACCTTTGATTAAATTTATTGTTAATCATTGCATCAATATCTGCCTGGAATTGGCCATGATATTCACCAAATCAAAGCCTGCGAAATGTCAAAATTTCTGTAATGTCAGTCAGCATAATTTGATTAGCTTTAGCCTGATTATTCATTCTAGCCATTTGAGGAGTTTGATTTTGCTGAATTCGGCGACTTGAGTAAGCTTTATCATAAAGAACATAACCAGCCGACTCCCACAAAGAGCGGATCATGTCTGTAATCACAACAATTTTCCCTTTTGCCACATCTCGATAATTCGGAGAAATAACCGTGCAAAGGGTTCCTGTCTGTTGTGCGGCAGCACAGTGATTTCGATCTTAGTCTTCACCAGATATAAATATAGCATGGTTGATCTTATAAGCGATCGCGCCTCTTGACTCAGACTAATCTTTGTGTCCTCTGTGTCTCTGTGGTTAATTTATCGATTTATTGAGGGGAAATAAAAAGAGCGATCGCGCAACTATTTAACAGTTAGCGAATTAAAAGCTTGTTTTGGTTACTTGCCGCTGCGATCGCATTTTGATTAGCTGTAAATACCCTAATACCAGGAACAGTTATATAGTCACCATCATCAGTAATAACTTGAATAATCCCGGCTTTTTCCATTGCTTCTAAAATCAGCAAATCATAACCATCAAGTGGTTGGGTGGAAAATCTAGTTAAAGCGGTTTTAGTCGTTGCTTCATTAATCGTGATATCTGTGGAGACAGCGATCGATGTAACTTGGCTCCAAGAGGCTTGAATTTCAGCCACAACATTCGCTCTTTCGGTGGGATAATTATGACGATATTCCTTGGGTCTTAAATTAGAATTAAATATTTCTCTTTCTGTTTGCTCAATATTGTGGGCTAACTCCGATAAAGAAAGACCACAATATAACAGTAGTGATTTCCTACTAAGAGCTTTTGATATATAATTCGGATAGTCGGTAATTTGGTAAGGCAATGCTGACCGACTGGCTTGAGTATAAGTCAGCCAGTACCAAACATTAGTGTCTACTAGAAAAATATCATCTTCTTTCGGTGTGTCAGACCGAATATCAACGACTTCCGCTTGAACTGTATAGTTAACTGCCATTAGAGACTATTTGCTTGTTCGCTCAAAACTTGGTCTACTGTCTTGCGAGTCTTTTCATTAGCATAATATTGCTTTGAGTTTTCAATGACTCGCTTGAGTACCTGTTTACCGATCGCATTCAGGTGAGAAAATTTCAGCAGACGGTTTAAGGTATCTGGGGAAATATCTCTGAGTAGCTGCCCAATGGCAAAGTTGAAAAAGGGAGAGGCAAAAATTTCCACTCCAGCAAAATCAAGTTCTACCGGGCGATCGGCCAAAAGTTCTGGGTAAATCAAATCATAGACCTTCTGGCCTTCATCGGGGGTCATGCAAGCAAATCCTATTAGGTCGTGGATCTGGTGTCTCATATTTTGGGTTCCCATTAGAAAAATAGCTCTTGGTCATCGGTCTCAGACGCTAGGATGTAACGAGCTTCGTCACATTGGAGTGTGATGTTCACCAGTGTTTCCTGAAAAAAAGTATCTCGATTTTGGTGACAGATGCCACATCTCGATAATTCGGAGAAATAACCGTGCAAAGGGTTCCTGTCTGTTGTGTGGCGGCACAATGATTTCGATGTTAGTCTTCACCAATGATAAATATAGCATGGTTGATCTTATAAGCGATCGCGCCTCCTGACTCAGACTAATCTTTGTGTCCGACAGAGTTCTGTGGTGAATTTATCGATTTATTTAGGAGAAATAAAAAGAGCGATCGCGCTAATGATTACTCTGTTCAACTAGCCTTACTGATAATCCTCAATTTTCCAACTTCCTTGCTGTTGACGAAAAGTATAAGTATAACTATTAGTAGAAGCTTTGGTCTCCCGCTTATTTTGTTCGCCATTATAAAAAACCATATTTTCAGAAATTTTCACTTTTAACACAGGCAATTCACCCGAAGTAGAAAACTCAATAACCTCTATAATTTGAGATTGGTTAAAAGTATAATAAGAACCTGTGCTTCTCAGCCAATCCATAGGCCCTTGTAGTTTAACAATATCTTGGTAAAGCTTTCCTTGAGTATGCGTATATTGGGCAAGTAGCTGGCGATCGAACGGGGGAGCAAAAATTTTCCCCTTAGCTTGTAACCATTGATTAATTAAATTCACTGCTTCTTGCTGACTTAAACCACTAGGAATAGTCGGCTGAGTCGGCTGACTATTATATTGGCTACTGACCGGAGGGTTGGGTAAAGTCGATGAATTTGAGGGAGTTTCTGGTTCGGCGGATGTTTCTGCTTCTGTAGATTTTGCCGAATGCCGTTGGATGGCATTCCAAGCGGCTTGGGTGCCCAAAATTAACACCGCACCACCGACCATTACGCCCATTAAAATGCCGTATATTTTCCAAAGTTTACGCTTTTCTTCTTGTTCGTTGTTCATAGTTTTACATTGATTAAGATTCAGCTTAGTTTTGATTTCCCTCTACCTCTTTGATCCCCCCGCCCCCCTTAAAAAGGGGAGAGCCAGAGGCATAAATTTTTACTTCATATCTCTCGTTCCTACGCTCTGCGTGGGAATGCCCCAGAGTGAGGCTCTGCCTCGTGTCAAAATGAGGAATAATTCAGTTGACAATAATTTTCCGATTCTCCCCATTTTTAAGGGGTTTTTCTCCGGTTCCCCCCTTTTTCAGGGGGGTTAGGGGGGATCGACAACACTTATTTGCTACTAATTGAGTTTGCTTTACGATTTTTATTAGCAGCATCGCGTCTTTTTTCTCGTTTTGTTTCCATTACCGAGTCTATATCTAACCATTCTGAACTAGAGATGCTTGCCCATTCTTCATTTTTATTAGACATTTCTTTAATCGTCGAAAAAGTTGAATCAGGAAATATCGCAGCAAATACACGGTTATTCACATCTAATATTGCGCTAACCAGACCAGTAAATAGCATAAATCCTGCCACAGAATTTTTGGCGGTTTGAGAAATATTGTCAATTGATGAATTCAAGAATCTGTTCGCTTGAGAAGCCAACATTTCAAACTTTTTTGTTTGATAACCCGCAAGCGCTTCATCAATTTTTTCAAGGACTTCCCCTATTTTGTTCTGAGCCTCTTCAAATTTCTCCTTTTCTTCATTCACGGCATCTTTAGCATCGCTGAGATCCGCATCGCACTTTTCTTGGGCACTTTCAATGTCCAATAGTGCTTCATCGCGGTGCCCGATTTCTTTGGCAATTTCCGACCGTTTTTCAACCAGATCATCCTGAATTTCTTTTAGTTTCCTTTCACACTCATCCGCCGCCGCTCTTTTTTCGCTTATTTCTCTCAGAATTTCTTCTCTGGCCTTTTCCAATGCATCTCCTTCAATTCCACTCAATTTTTCTGATACAGAGTTTAGCTTCTCCTCCAGACCTTCAATTTCTTGAATCTTAATTTCTAGAATTTCAATTTGCTCCGTAGCCTCTCGGTCTGCCTCCTCAATTTCCTCACACAAAGCATCAAGGTCTGTCCCAGAACTGTCTGAGTGAGAGCGCTTTGAGTCAGCGGATTTTTTAGATTTCTTGAAATCACTCATGGTTATTGTTTCCTCTGGGTTTGGGATAATATATCAAGTTGTTTTTCAAAGCTGTCCCGTAGTTTTTGTTTTTGTTTAATCTGCGCTTTATACCCTTCTTTGACCGCTTCTACCTGGCTACTGTTTAATATTTCCTTTAATCCAGAAATATTTGCCGATAGCTGGTTAACGATCGCTTTCAAGCCCGAAATTAAAGATGCTCTGTCCTGCTGCATAAAGTCATCCATTGCCTGAATCACTTCTTCATCTTTAAAAGGCCGTGCTAATTTTTCTTGCACTCCCGGTTTCGCCTTAAAGTTATCGGTGGCCACTCTTTTTGCCGCATCCCAACCAGGCACATAGTAAAAACATTCTCCCGGAGAAAAAATGCCGGATAATTGTGCTTCTCCTTCGGTTAAACACATGGCACTGCCGAGATATTCGCGATCGCCCGGCGAGGGCAAACGGTGCATTAACTTTAAATTTGTCGCATCCACAATCGACTGCGCCAAAGCTGCGGGAGACTGGTCAACCACAATGACCCCTTCCCCCCCTGCCCGCATTTCTCGCATAATTTGAGCAAACTTATCAATCACTTCATTTTTGGAATTGCCCTCTTCACCGGAACCGGAAGCGGACATTTGACCCAAAAGATTGTGGGCTTCTTCTACTAGCAAAACATGACGTAAATCGAGGTCTGTGGCTCGTTCCCCTTCTCGTTGTGGCTGAAACTGACCCACCCGGACGGCGCGGACATACTCGAATACAAACACTAAAATAAATAAGGAAAATAACGATTGTTCTTGTTTGTTCAGTCCGCCGAGTTCAAAAATTACTGGTTTACTCATCAAATCCGCTAATGGCAGAGGGCGACTTGCTTGAAACATTAACCCGATGCCACTGTTGGCAACCAGTCGATAAAGTCTGGCTTTCAGTGCTCCTTTAATGCGATCGCCCACCTCCTTGTCGCTGCCATAATTTTTTTGGGCTAAATCCAAAACTTTGTCATAGAATTCTGGCATCGTAGGAACTTCTAAAGATTGCCCATTTTTGTCCAAATCTCCTCCCTGACTGTAAGCAAGCTGCCATCGTTTTTTTTCATACAGATAATCGATCGCTTCCTGAATAAAAGCCGGGAGAGGATTTTCTAGAGGCAATGCCCCCATAAAACAGTCAAATATCCGAGAAATATGCTCCTGTACCGGAATTCCGGGAATCACATCAAAAGGGTTCATCCGCAAAGGGGTAATAAACTCTTGACCGGGAGTAAAAATCAGCAAATCTTTCTCAAATTCTGGGAGTCGTTTTAAATAGCGATACTCCGGTGTCACCTTGGGATCGAACACCATAAAGGGAATCCCATGTTTACCCCAAAGCTGGGTGAGTAAATTAAAAGTTGTGGTAGTCTTCCCACTGCCAGAACCACCCACCACTAACAGATGAGTTTTTAATTGTTCAATATCAAAATCGCAAATTTCATTGGTTTTGACATTGCGATAGTAATGACCGATATTAATCGTTTGCCCTTTAGATTTTTCGGCTACAAATGCCGAACCGCTATCGTAGCGCACCCCCGGACAGGGTTGATTAATGGGCACTGGCAACCGGAAAAAAGCCGAGGCTTCATCTAAGTCTACAATGCGATGAAATCGCTTCATGGTTTCTGGCCCACCGGGGAAACCATCCGGTCTATTTCCCCTCACATTCCAAATCCCAGAAACAGCGATTTCGTCATTAATATTCACTTGTAAAGCTGTTTGCACCGCATATCTCGTATCGTTGACTTCAATGATTCTGGGACTGACAGTGTTTGCGGTACAAGAAGCCGCTAATTGACTGGCAACATTTTGGCAGGTTTCTCGACTCGGAGAGAAAACTCTAAAGCTAGAAAGAAAGATAATTCCCGAATAATATTTTTTTTTAATTTCCTCATAGACGGTCTTCGCTTTCTGAGTATTGCTATCGGGGTCAACTTCTTCCTCGCGGATGCCTCGTCCGGCCTCGGATAACGCTTCTAGATATCGGGAAACCACCTTTTTCTCGTAGGCTTCTAATTGCGTAGGAACTAGGGTCAGGTCAATGCAAACTTGATGGCGATATCCTTGGATTTGCTCGAATAAAGCCATCATATTATTGCCCTTATTCACTGAGAAATTACCCGGAGAATAAAAATATTTTTTATCTGCTTCTAGCCACTGAAAAACTTCTTCAGATTTGATAATTTCATAACAAGATACCGCGTCCTGGTTTTTCAACCAAGGCAGGTCGCGATCGCTCTCAATGTATTCAAATTGGTATAGGGGCGATCGCAGACTACTATTGAAATACTCCGCTTGTTGACGTTGAACCCTAGCGGTGAGACTGGGGTCATTACTGGCAACTCTAGCCAACAAATAAATCTCCGTACTCGTTCCAGATATCTCCCGACTCGGTTGATAAATAATTCTCAAACTATAACCGCAGGAAATATCCTGTTGCTGAATATCAGCAGATTGCAAATAACTAAAATAGGCCAAACTTTTGAGCAAGTTTTTTTGCCAACTCACCACAAAGCCTACTCGTGCCGATGGGTCTAAATGTTCCATCAGTTTAAAGCGACCGGAAGCAAAATCAGGAATCGCCTTTAGCCGATAAACATTAATTTCATGGCTGCGATATTCATCAATTTCTTGCGGCTGTCCTTTGCTGACTGCCGACCCACGCCAATAGCGAACTCCAGAAGATATAGGGGTTAAACTGAGCATAATGTTTCCTAGAAATCATCAAAAATATCTTTTTTGCTTTTCGGAATAATTTCCTCATTTTTATTCAGTTCTTGGGTTTCTTTCACCGTGGCGCCTTTTTGCAGCAGATTTTTGTGAATAACTCTGGCCACGGAGAGCGACATTACTTCGTGAAATACTCTCAAGTCATCCCATTTAAAACTGCGAGACAGCCGATTTTTCTTCAGTTCTTCTCTTTCGATGGCAATTTTGTCTAATTCTCGGTGCCAATCTTTCTCGGCTTGTTCTTTTTGCTCTTTCCAGTCTTTTTCTTCTCGATTGTACTGAGCGAGCTTTCTCTCATACTCAGCAGCGGCTTCCCTGGAAATTTTACTGATAAACCAAATAATTCCTGTTCCGACAATTCCCAGAAATCCCAGAAATCCTAACCCTTGATTTCCCGAAAATGTTAAGCCCACAGCGACGAATGCCATAACTACTAACGCCGCATTAGGAATTGGAGAAGTCACATTGGGTGCTTTAGGCGGTTGAGGACGGAGTGGAGGAACGGGACGAGGTGGGTCTTCAATTTCTTCTGGCTGGACAATTAACATCATTTGGAAGTTAACCCAGTAGTCGCCAAAATAATCAAGTCCGGCAATAAATTGGATATCTGTATAAGGAGAATTGGTCAGACTCGCGACCACTCTGGGGCGGAAATCTTCATCCACTTTTGCTCGACCTCTTGCCCCTTCTATGACCCAGCAAGCGTTGTTAGCAAAAAAGATATTTACGGGAATTTGCTGATGTTCCATTTCCGCTTTCAACCAATTGTGTAACTCAGCAGTTGTGAGGATAATTCCATTGGTATAGAGACAGGCGGTATATTCCCAGACGACCCAATTTTCAATCAGAATTGGCGGCGTCTTGGGAGGCACTTTCACGATTTCTCCCTTGGCAATTTTTTGTTTGATGATTTTGTCGTAATCGTCTGATGTCATCATGGTTAAATCCTGAATGAGTTAATTAGATAATTGGTTCGATCGCCCCAACCGCCCTTAATAAGGGGGGCTTTTTTTGCGGATAAAATTTTGTTCGATCGCCCCAAAGCACCTTAATAATGGGGGCTTTTTTTGTTGTAGGGGCGAAGCATGACCGCAGATATTTGTGGTTAAAAGCAGAAATTTATTACGGTCATGCTTCGCCCTTAATCCGGGGATACATTCTGGGAGATATTTGTGGTTAAAAGCAGCAATTTATTACGGTCATGCGTCACTCCACTGTAAAATTGTAGGTTGGGTTGACGCCAGGAAACCCAACTCAACCCTAATAAGTAGACGAGCCGAAATAAATGCACCGCAGACCCCATGAGAAAAAAAACTGTCATTCCCGCGAATGCGGGAATCCACAGCCTATCGGCGGGGAACGAAAAGTGCAATTAATTATGTTCACCTACTTAGCAATGTTGGGTTTCGTTCCTCAACCCAACCTACGAAGTCTGGGAGATAAATTATTAGTTGTTCAGCATATAAGGGCGTGATATTGACTGTAATTCATCTCGGTTTTTCAGCATCTAAGGGCGAAGCATTCCGGGAATAAATTTTTGCTTTTAACCATCGAACTTCTGCCGGAATGCTTCGCCCCTACGATTAAACTGGGATTTTCCCGGCAACAGTTACAAATCCTAAGAATAGTATGGATACTTATTATCCGATAAATCTAGAAAATTTGTCTAGATGGATCAAGCTGGATAAAGTAGGGAATTTTAGACCCAAAATAGGGTGGAAAAAGGTGGATTTAGCTGGGTGGGGTGGAAAAAGGTGGATTTAGTTGGTTATAATAGATAAATTCTCTGTCTACATAAAAAGATGGATTCCCGCCTGCGCGGGAATGACAGGTTTTTAATCTGTACTTCATCAGGAGAGAGAATTGCTATACGCCAAACTATTGACATATACCAGGGAAATGGATATCGAAGAAGTCTTGGAATTTGCTGACCATCTGATATTTGCAATGACGGGAAAACACCTGGATAGTTTGCAACAGGCTATTTTGCGCGGGGCTTGGGATAATCATAAATATCGGGAAATTGCCGAGGCACACCACCGTTCTGAAGTGTATGTGAAAGAAGTGGGGTTTAAGTTGTGGCAGGCACTCTCTGATATCTTGGGTGAAGCTGTTAATAAAGGCAATTTTCGCTCGGCATTAGAAAGACGATGGCGATTTTCTTTTGTCTTACAGTTTGGTAAAGCTTTTGCACAGAGAAATGAGGTGGCAAATGATTGGGAATCTTTAGAAATATCTCAGCCCAGCGATCGCGATTTATTGCATGAATTGGAAACTCAGTTAAATATCTCTTCCCTTTCTCTCCTGCCTTCCCCTGAGAATATCCCCTGTCAAGATTTAAGTGAAGCCCCGGAAATTTTTGCTTGCTACGGACGGCAAGATGAACTCAGTTTATTAGAAAATTGGATAGTAAAAGAGCGATCGCGCTTGGTAGAACTTTTGGGTATTAGTGGCATCGGCAAAACTACCCTGGCAGTGAAGTTAATCGAGCAAATTAAAGATAAATTTGATTATGTAATTTGGCGCAGTTTGCGTTCTGCCCCAACCCTAGAATTACTTCAGCAAAGTATCCGGCAATTTTGCTCAAATTATCCTACTTACTCTTTATTGGGAAACCCGCGAATCTCCGTAACAGAATCGCACCGGAAGGAATCGATATCGGAACTGCTAGAATTCTTCCGCAAGTTTCGCTGTTTGGTGATTCTCGATGATGTAGAAATGCTTTTCGATAGGGGAAAATTCGCGGGTTATTACCGAACTGGTTATGAGGATTATGGCTGCCTATTTAAACAAGTGGCTGAACTCTCTCACTCATCTTGCTTGTTGCTGATTAGTTCAGAACCACCTAAAGAAATTGCTGACGTAGAATCCACGAATCAATATTGTCATTCATTACAATTAAATGGGTTAAGTATTGCACCCGCTAGAGAACTTTTAAGCCAACAAGGTTTAATCCCCGATCGCCACTGGGACAAATTGATTCATCAGTACCAAGGAAACCCCCTTTGGTTAAAAATAGTTGCTACCATGATTACCGATTTGTTTGGCGGCAACGTGGAGGAATTATTTGATTATGACCCGTTATTTTTACCGGAAGATTTGCAATTTAGGTTACAACAGCAGTGCGATCGCTTATCGGAATTAGAACAACAGGTTATTTCTGCTTTAGCCGCAGAGTCGGAATCGCTTTCTTTGGCTAAATTGCGAGACATACTCCCCATTTCCCCTGCTAATCTTCCTGATGCCATGCAATCCTTAATCCGTCGTTCCTTGATTACCAAAGAAACAGCCCAAAAAATTACTCGATTTACCCTTCAACCCGTAATGCGGCAGTATTTTAATCGGAAATATAACAAAATTTATCAATTTATTGAGTAATGTTAATAAACCCAGAAATGGTGAATGATACTGTGGATTTAATCCTAAAAGGCTCGAATTGGGATCCAGCAGATTTAATTTCCCGGTGGTGGGGGTGATATCCAGCAATATATATGTTAAGATAGTGGGAATAATGAAGCTAAAAATTAGGCAAAAATAATGACTCAACTTCCGAAGCCCGAAATGCCAAGGAACTTTATCCGAAGTGGTCTATGCCAGCATTACTGTAGACCGTTGTACGGAATGTCAGGGAATTTGGTTTGATTCTCTCGAAGCCCAAGAACTCAAGGAAATCAAAGGGGCTGAAAGTATCGATGTAGGAGATCCGCAAACCGGCCAAAAATTTAATCAAACCAGAGAAATTAACTGTCCCAAATGTCAAACCAAGATGACCAAAATACGGACTTGAAACAATCCCATATTTTTTATGAAAAATGTCCCGTTTGCTATGGGATGTGGTTTGATGCGGGAGAATTCAAAGATTACAAAGAAGAAACGGTATTTGAAACCATTAAAAATTTCTTTAGCTAACTTAATGATACTCTGGCGATTTATCGAATTCCTCGGAAAATGCCCACCGATATCGGTGGGTGATGTTTATAAGTAGGTGAACATAATCAATTGCACTTTTCGTTCTCCGCCGATAGGCTTTGGATTCCCGCCTGCGCGGGAATGACAGTTTTTCTTCTGATCTGGTCTGTGATGCATTTATTTCTGCCCGTCTACTTAGTTGGGTAGCGGGAACTTGATTGCGATATCTCGGCACCGGGCCCGATCGCCCAAGAGTCGCATCTGGAGATAATAATTTTGGTAAACTGTGCAATGTCATATCCTTGGAGCTACTGAATCCCTTGCTAGACGAACAAGCCAAAAAAACAATTCTGCGGAAAATCCCCCACGGGCTTTACATCTGTGGAGTCTGTGACGGGGAAAATGTCAACGGGTTTACCGCCAGTTGGGTGATGCAGGCTTCCTTTCAGCCCCCTCTGGTCGTCAACTGCGTCAAAAGTGACTCGATTTCTCACGCCATGATCAAAGCCAGTGGGGTTTTTTCCCTCAGCGTCCTCGAAGCTGGTCAAAAAGATGTGGCGCAAAAATTCTTTAAGCCTCAGCGTCTGGTGGGCAATAAGTTTGAAGACGTGGAATCCTACATAGGAGAAACTGGCTGTCCTATTATCTCCGACTCTTTGGGCTATGTAGAGTGCAAAGTCGTGGGTTCCGTGGAACATGGCGATCATACCGTTTATGTCGGAGAAGTGATTGCTGCCGGAGTTCACCGAGAGGGTGAGCCCCTCTTGCTGGAAAGTACCGGATGGAATTACGGTGGATAAAAAAATCCGAGTATTTTAATTAAATCCATTCAGCGCGGCTACCTCGCGATTCTGAATTTTCCTTAGTCCATCATTGCTTGTTTGATTTATGCCTTTGATCGCAGTAAAAACCACGGTTTCGACTCCGCCAAAAACAGAGGTGGAAAGTTTACTTAAAACCCTTTCCGCGAGTTTAGCCAAACATCTGGGTAAGCCAGAGTCTTATGTAATGACTGCTTTTGACTCAGATGTGCCGATGACCTTTGCGGGAACAACCGACCCAGTTTGTTACATAGAAATTAAAAGTATTGGCAGTATGACTTCGACTCAAACTCAAAGTATGAGTGAGGATTTTTGCCAAAAAATTAATCAATCTCTGGGGGTTCCCCAAAATCGCATTTATATTGAGTTTAATGACGCCAAAGGTTCGATGTGGGGCTGGAATGGTTCTACTTTCTAACTACAGAAACCGGATTTATTGATCAGATTTCCGATTTCCGGCAAAAGTTATTTTAGAAACCCGGTTTCTTTTTGGGGATGAATTATTAAACATAAAAAATAGAGATTTGTTGCCGCAAATCTCTATTTTTTTATGGCAAAAAGAATAAATTATAAATTATACCGGTTTTAATAAAAAAAGCATTATGGGCGGTTCGCGAACTGCCCCTACTTGCGCCGAAATAAACCTAGTAATTGAGAAAAATCCATAAAATAAGTAAAAAAATTAAAAATCCGCTGATTGATTCATCTGATTGATTGATAACCGAGTAAATGGGATGGTCAAGCCAATAAGAAATACAGGGATATGCCTCTGGCAGGGGGCGCGATCGCGCCCCCTTAAACCGCAACCAAGCTCTCCCAACTATCTCACTGATAACTAGGATACAAAAAATTAATTTTCCGGCACCGCATGAATTTTCCGGATTCTCTCTCAAGTCCAAAGGTACAGATAGAAGTGTCAGTTGATACCAAAAAAAATTAATCAGAGCGATCGCTCAGAAATAACTACGATTAATTTTGTCCATCTATTCTCCCTTTGCTTAAGGAACTTCCAGGTAACTTTGAAATTCTTTACAAAGAGATACATTGTGTTACTATCACAAGTGGTGTGAGATCCCGAATGCCTCGTGACAGGCAAATTGTTTATGGTGTGAGGAGTAAAAACCAAAAATGCAAAACAATAATTACATTTTAACCCGACCGATCAATTCTCATGTACGCAGTCAACCTCAACCCCTGAGAGTTGGCGTAATTGGGGTGGGCAACATGGGACAACATCACACTCGTGTTCTGAGTCTGCTGAAAGATATTGAATTAGTCGGTGTGGCGGATATCAATGTGGAAAGAGGTCTAGACATCGCCAGCAAATATCGCATTCGGTTTTTTGAAGACTATCAGGACTTGCTGCCCCATGTAGAAGCGGTCTGTATTGCCGTCCCCACTCGCTTGCATCACTCCGTCGGCATGACCTGTCTACAATCAGGGGTTCACGTTTTAATTGAAAAGCCAATTGCCTCTAGTATTGCGGAAGCCGAATCTTTAGTTAATGCCGCTGCGGATTCGGGCTGTATCCTGCAAGTGGGTCACATTGAACGCTTCAACCCAGCTTTCCAAGAACTCAGTAAAGTCCTGAAAACCGAGGAGTTACTGGCTGTAGAAGCCCATCGCATGAGTCCATATTCTCATCGCGCTAACGATGTCTCCGTGGTTTTGGATTTAATGATTCACGATATTGATTTGCTGTTGGAATTAGTGGGTTCTCCAGTGATTCGCTTAACGGCCAGCGGTTCGCGGGTTTACCACAATCAAGCCGAAAAGAAAACCCCTCATTGGCCCATTAGGCAAGCACAGTCTGCCCCACCCGTGGATTATGTCACTGCCACCCTGGGGTTTGCCAATGGAGTTGTCGCCACTCTAACTGCCAGCAAGGTGACTCATCGCAAAATTCGCCGTTTGATGGCTCATTGCCACAACTCCCTGACTGAGGCGGATTTTCTGAATAATGAAATTCTGATTCATCGGCAGACTACGGCGGACTATATGACGGACTATGGTCAAGTGCTTTATCGCCAAGATGGTTTGATTGAAAAAGTTTACACCAGCAATATAGAACCCCTGCACGCTGAGTTAGAGCATTTTGTGAATTGCGTCCGGGGTGGACAGCAACCTTCGGTGGGCGGTCAACAAGCCCTTAAAGCTTTGCGTTTGGCTAGTGTGATTGAGCAGATGGCTTTGGATGGCCAAGCCTGGAGTTCGCCAAATCTGGAGTGTGTTAACCCCGTGGCGGTGCCTGCGTAAGATATGGAATATGGTGCGTTACGCTGTCGCTAACGCACCCTACGATACTATGAACAGATTTGAGAAGGTTAAATGCTGCACATAGAATATGGTGCGTTACGCTGTCGCTAACGCACCCTACGATACTTTGCGCTTTCTTTTATAGAAATAAGCGTTACGCTGTCGCTAACGCACCCTACGATACTTTGCGCTTTCTTTTATAGAAATAAGCGTTACGCTGTCGCTAACGCACCCTACGATACTTCGCTACTGCGTAAGACATAGAATATGGTGCGTTACGCTGTCGCTAACGCACCCTACGATACTTTAAAAAATCGTAGGTGAGGCCACCAAAATTGTTATAGAAACCCGGTTTCTCGTTGAATTATTTGGCAGAGGGTTTGGCTGACAAGCTGGTTGCCGGTGGGACTGAGGTGAATGTGATCCCGGTATAAGCTGGCTGGTTGTTCTTGGCGGTTGAAAATTGGTAAAAAATCCAGGTAGAAAATTTTTTCGGCTTGGGTGAACGACCGTATCCTAGCCCTGGCTTTCTGTTCATAGTCCCGTGGGGTGGTTGGGTTGCCGGTTTCTCTCAAGAGTGGCGTCATGGCCACCAGTAGATGACTATTGCTTTCTTGGGTTAAGAGTTTGATTTGTCGAATGGCTTCTAGGTTGCGATCGACCGGATCCCCCGGTTCTTTGGGGGCGGTGGGAACTTTGGGGGCGGGTAATATGTAACGAGTGAATAGTTCAAACCAGGCTAGGGCAGGTTTTTTGTCTGGGTAGTTGCGATCGCGCCCAACCGGGAGAGAACTAGGGGCTGCCGCAAATAAATCATCGGTATTAATCAGTAAAACCACCACCTTCGCGCCAAAACTCCCCATCCGGCGTAAAAAGGCTAACTCATTCCTTGGCCCCCAAGAATTTGCAGAAGCGTTGAGGACTTCCACCTGGATATTTTTGACATTTGATGATGTTCTCTCCGTTGACCCTGCGGATAAAGTTGCTGAACAAGTTGCTTGTAACTGATTGGTCATAAGTGCGGAAATCGTCTGACCTTGGTCGGTCCACCAGGCGCCATTGGCCACCGAATCCCCCAGGAGTAAAATCCGCCATGTTCCTTCTGGGGGAGATTTTTCCATGACCGGACTCCGCATCGAATACTGGTTAATTGCAATTAAATTGCCTAACCGACGGACTTGTTGATTGGGCGCGAGAATATAGCCAATTTCCGGGTCAGGCAAGTAAATCAAAGGGGTTCCCAAGCCAAATCTCAGTCGTAAGAGGACTTCGCCTGCCAAAAAAAACCCCAAAATTATCAAAAAAATTGTGCAAATAATAAGTGGAATATTCACTGATCTTCCCTCGGAATGCTGGCTCGGTTACACCGATGGAATTGGGTAGCAGAAAAAAATTTGGCGATTCCCAGATAAATCGGCCAATCAAAGCGGATTTCAGCTTTTTCTCGGACTGAAGTAGAAATAGGTTGATCCATCTAGGGTTATAGTACCAATATAATCATTTATCGATTTAAACTCTAAAAAAGTTTAGGTGTTAACTCGTATTTAACGGGTTAATTTATTGAAAAGCCGAGTCCGAATGGAAAGCACGTGGACTTAATTCAGCAGATATTCAAAACCCCCAAGCCAATCATTGGTGTTGTCCATTTATTGCCACTGCCCACTTCTCCTAGATGGAGTGGCAATCTCAAAACAGTGATCGAGCGAGCGGAGCGCGAAGCGACCGCTTTAGCCGCTGGTGGAGTCGATGGGATTATCGTCGAAAATTTTTTCGACGCTCCTTTTACCAAAGGTACTGTAGACCCAGCCGTTGTCAGTGCGATGACGATCTTGGTAGAAAAGCTAATGAATTTAGTTACTCTGCCAATTGGGATTAATGTCCTGCGAAATGACGCTCACAGTGGTTTGGCGATCGCCTCTTGTGTGGGCGCCCAATTCATCCGGGTGAATGTTCTTACAGGTGTCATGGCTACTGACCAAGGCTTAATTGAAGGACAAGCTCATCAACTGCTTCGTTACCGACGGGAACTCGGATCCGAGGTGAAAATCTTCGCCGATGTTCTCGTCAAACACGCTCAAGCATTAGAATCGACTAATCTCACTCATGCCGTCAAAGATACTATTGAGCGAGGTTTAGCTGATGCCGTCATTATTTCTGGCTGGGCTACAGGTAGCCCTCCTGTACTCGAAGACCTAGAAATTGCTAAGATAGCCGCCGCAGAGACTCCGGTTTTCATTGGCAGTGGCGCCAATTGGGACAATATTGCCACTCTGCTACCCTCTGCCGATGGTGTGATTGTCGCTAATTCGCTCAAACGCCACGGTCAAATCGACCAACCGATCGACCCCTTACGGGTGAGTCAGTTTGTGGAAGCAGCGCGATCGATCAAACCGAGCGGATGTTAGTTTAAGCAGGGCAAATTAAGTTAGATAGCCGTTCATAGCCCCCTGCTGCCCCTGGAAATAAAATTTGAACCATTTCCAGCAGCATTTCCCGCAACCACAGAGCAAAAGAAATCCTAGAGAGCCGGTAAAATGTCCGATTTAGATGTGCAGTCTGTTCATCTCAAATCTGGAACCATTCACCGCGCTCTCTACTTCTATATGTGAGATATGTCAGAATCGAGAAAGATGTCACGCCCAGTATCGATTATTTAATTTGGGGGGAGAATGACAAGTCGAAAATCTATTCCTTGGATTCATCAATGGTCGCGTCATTTAATTGGGGCGATCGCCTTAGTGGGTTGCCTAGAAACCGCATGGCTAACAGCGGCTGAGTTATCGGGAACTGCTGCGGATGTTTGTCCCACCAGTGGGTGTAAAGAAGTTTTGCAAAGTGACTATGCCACAGTCTTTGGTCTGCCTTTAACCCTCTATGGGTTATTAGCCTATATCGCGATGGCATTCTTAGCTTTCTTGCCCTGGTTGTTGCGGCAAAAAACCGATAAATCTTTTCAGTCTAAAGTCCAAGAAACCACTTGGTTGCTGATGTTTAGTCTCGGTGTCGCCATGCTGGTATTTAGCAGCTATCTCATGTATGTGATGCTGTTTAAAATTCAGGCATTATGTCCATACTGTATCGCTTCAGCTATCTTTTCCGTGACCCTGTTTACCTTGACCATCATTGGTCGGAATTGGCTGGATCCAGGGCAACTATTTATGACCGGCTGCGTCATTGGCATGGTGACACTGGTTGGAGTCACCGGAATTTACGCCAATGTAACGCCAACGGCAGATTCTTCAACCGCTTCATCCAGTGAAGCGGTGAATATCCCAGGGGAAATTGGGCTGCCAATTACTAATAAATCGGGAAAAGCAGAAATGGATTTAGCTCGGCATTTGACTGCAATTGGAGCCAAAAATTATGGGGCTTATTGGTGTCCCCATTGTCATGAACAAAAAGAACTTTTTGGTCAGCAAGCTTTTGCCCTAATCGATTATGTGGAATGCGATCCCAAGGGCAAAAATGCTCGTCCGCAAATGTGCAAAGCGGCTGGACTTGCAGGATATCCTAGCTGGCAGATTAATGGTCAAGTATATGCAGGGGTGCAACGTTTAGAAACTCTAGCGGATTTATCTAATTATCAGGGCGATCGCGGATTTATCCATCCTTTTCCTTATCAGTAGACCAACAACCAACTGGCTGGTTTTAATGACTCAGGGCATCTATGTTGTTCGCTCTGAATCATTGGGGTTCCTCTCAATCGATTTTGAGCGGATTTCTTGAGCTGATTTCACAACTATTCACCAGAAAAAGCATTCTTGGGCTTGCCTGAATCGAATGCCGCCTATAAAACAAATTGCTCAATGCCGAATTATTAATTGGGTTTTCAATGATCGTCAAGGAAAAGAAATCTCCAAAACATATCTGGTCAACTCTGAAGCAGTTCATTAAGCCACAGAGTCGAGTTCTGCTAACTTCATTTGGGGTGGCTACTTGTATTGTCCTGATCAGATTAACGGGTATATTGCAAGGGTGGGAATTAGCCGCCCTGGATCAGTTGTTTCGCTGGAAACCCGCAGAGTCCCAAGAGAATCGGGTTGTGATTATTGGAGTTGATGAGGAAGATTTACGCAAGATTGGTAAGTATCCAATTCCCGATGAAATTATGGCAGCATTACTAAAGAAATTAAATGCCCAAGGTGCTAGATTAATTGGTCTGGATATTTTTCGGGATCTGCCGGTAGAACCGGGTAATGCTGAATTACAAGAAGTATTTGCCCGTATGCCCAATATTATCGGGATTCGACAAGTTGCGGCTCAAGATGAGTATAACTTTGAAGTTTCACCGCCCCCTGGTCTTCCCCTCGAACAAATCGGTTTTAATAATACTCAGACTGATTCGGATGGTATCTTGCGGAAAAACTTAATTTATTGGTGGACTTCCGATAACAAAGCCCATAGAAGTTTTGCTTTTCAGTTAGCTTTTAAATATCTCGAACAGGAAGGCATTGAACTGATACAATCCGCTAACAATCCGTGGGAGCTACAGTTAGGAAAAACCGTGTTGCGTCCTTTTAAACCTAACGATGGCGCTTATGTTAGAGCGGATAATGGCGGATATCAACTGTTGGTGAATTTTTACCGAATTGAGGGGGGTTTTCCTACTTGGTCTTTTAGCGATGTTTTAGAAGATAAAGTTCCACCAGAGGAAATTAAAGGTCGTATTGTTCTGATTGGGAATACGGCTAAAAGTTTGAAAGATTTTTTCTCAACACCTTATAGTGCAAATATTTTTAAAAAACCGGATAAAATGGCTGGAGTTGAACTCCATGCAAATTTTCTGAGTCAGTTGCTTAATGCGGCGATCGATGGCCAGAGTTTATTGCTTAAATTCTGGCCAGACCCAGTGGAATGGATCTGGATTTTTGCTTGGTCATCGATCGGCGCTTATCTGAGTTGGCGCTGGCGATCGCCCTATCTCAACTTGGCGGGGATTCTGTTGTTAGAAATCGGTTTATTGTTGATTTGCTATCTAGCGTTTCTGGTAAATTGGTGGTTGCCTTTGATTCCTGCCAGTCTAACTTTAGCCGGTTCAGCAATTGTAATTACCGGATATTTGGCTCACCTGGAGGAAGAACTGAAACGTTCTAAAGATTTTTTACAAGGGATTATTAACACGGTGGCTGATCCGATTTTTGTTAAAGATAGAAATCATAAATGGATTGTGCTTAATCAAGCATTTGCCAATTTACTTGGCCATTCGATTGATACTTTAATTAATGGGTCGCAGGAAAAGTTTTTCCCAGAAAAAGAAGCGGATATTTTTTGGGAACAAGCTGAGTTGGTTTTTCTGAGTGGGAAATCCAGCGAACATGAAGAGACATTTACCGATTCTCTAGGCAATACTTATTTCATGGCTACGAAGCGATCGCTGCATAAAGATGCGGCGGGAAATTTATTTTTAGTCGGGGTGCTGCGAGATATCACTGAAAGAAAACAAATGGAAGAAGAACTGCGGCGAACTGCGGCAGAATTAACTCGTTCTAATGAAGAATTACAAACATCCCATAATCGTCTGCGTTATATTGCCTATCACGATGCCCTAACTGGCTTACCTAATCGGAAACTCTTTTACGAACGGTTGATGCAAAGTTTAGAATGGGCGGAATTTAATCAGCAGTCAGTGGCGTTGATGTTTTTAGATTTAGATGGGTTTAAACTGATTAACGATCGCTATGGCCATGATGCCGGTGATGTCCTGCTCAAAACCGTGGCTCAGAGATTGAAAAATTGCTTGCGGGGAACTGATACGGTTGCTCGTTTAGCGGGGGATGAATTTACGGTGATTTTACCCGCAATTGCTCAGACCAGTAATGTGGCGATCGTGGCGGAAAAAATATTAGCGATGGTGACAGAACCGATTTTAGTTGATGGAAACAATACCGCTAAAGTTACAGCCAGTATTGGGGTTAGTTTATACCCGGAAGATAGTCAGCTTCCCGATGATTTGGTTAAGGCGGCGGATCAAGCAATGTATGCAGCAAAAGAACTCGGTAAAAATCAGTACAAATTTTACTCAAGCATTTCTAAGTCTAAGCTGATGGAAATTGATCAAATGGAAAAATAAGGATTTGTTGATTGTTGATTGTTGATTGTTGTTGGTTGATGGTTGTTGTTTGTTGGGTAGGGATTCTTTTGTTCTTGGGTAGGGATTCTTTTGTTCTTGGTTCTTGGGTAGGGATTCTTTTGTTGATTGTTGTTCGCGGTTTGCCAACAAACAACCAACAACCATCAACCAACAACAACCAACCAACAACCATCAACCAATAACATTACCGTTGCAGTTCTTCTAGATTTTGTTGAAAGTCCGATTGAAGATCGGTGAACTGAAATTGCTGAGAAATTTGTAAGCCTTTTTGAAAAGCCGCGATCGCCTGGGGGTAATTTTCCCGCATTCTATAGAGTTTACCCAGTTGCCAATAGGTCGTCATTAACCCATAAAAATTAGTGGCGCGTTGATCGACAATTACTAAGGCTTCATAGACTTGGATTGCTTTTTCTAATTCCGCAGCTTGTTGATAAATATTGGCAATTTTAATTAAGGCTTCTCTGGCGACGGCAAACTGTTGCAATGTCCAGGCTAAAGTATAGCTTTCTTGATAATTGTTGATGGCTAAGTTTAGCTGATTTAAGATTTGATAGTCCTGCCCGATCACGAGTTTTAATTCGGGGATTAATCTTAAGTCTTGAACATTGAGATAAAACTGTACTAACCGCTGCCGCATGGCGATCGCCTGTGGGTATTGTTTGGCTTGGGAGTATATATAACTCAGTTGCTCTACATAGTTAATTATTTGGGGCTGATTTCCCTCAGTTTCCGCGATCGCTAATAACTGCTCATAAGCCATTGCTCCGGCTACATAATCCAGCTTTTCCAAAGCAAGACGGGCGATCGCACTCCATAAATTTTTAGTAGTCTCAATATCCTGCCGATTTTGGGCATCCGCCAACATAGTTTGATAAACTTTAATGGCCAAATCTCGCGCTTTTACTGATTCATAACCCTGAACCAAGGCGGTTAAAAATTCCAGTCCACAGGAATTTTTGGCTGGTGGACAATGATCCACCTCCAGGTTTTCTAATCGTCGTGTAATGATGCGTAACTGGGTACTGTCCTCTTGTTGCCAAGCGATCGCACCTACCCGACTCAAAGCTGCTAACTCATCCATCGGACCTAAATAGCGTCGCAATCTTAATTCTCGATTCCAAATCGCAAAAGCTACGGGAGTATTTCCCGCTGCTAACTGAGCGGTTGCTTCCAGATTTAATTGATCCAAAGCCTGAGCTAAAATTTCTCTTTCCGGGGATACCAGTTCTCCATTTTTCGGCGGATTGGGCAATAGTGGATCCGGTTCTGTGGATAAGAGGGGATTACTCTCAATTAATTGGGACGGTTGACGAGCGACTGCCATCAACGGTGTGAGCAATCCAAACAGCAAGATCGTTTGAGTTAAAGTTAAACTCAAACTTAAAGCCGTCAGCGATTCCCGTAAGGGATCCGCTGCGCGGAATCGCAGCGTTTTATGGTTCATCCAGGGCGATTAATCCTTATGTACAAAATTTAGTTTTGGCTGAATATTGGCTGAATATTGGCTTAGTTTTGGCTTAGTTTTGGCTTAGTTTTGGGTGAATTTTGGCGCTAGTGGTATTTAAAAGGTAACATAAAAGCTACGTGGTCATTACCTAGCAATCCACAATATACAATATCTAAGTATTTCGCGATTTCGCGTCAGTCTGACATAGATTCTGATGCATGCAACAATTTTGGGAGGATTTCGGTGAAGCGAGAAAATCGTCAACTAATTTCTGGGGTATTCACAGGCATACTGACCTGCTTAATATTCCTTGTCGGCTGTAGTATTCCGCAAGTTTCTGCCCAAGAAAGAATGTTTTTGGATTGGTCTTTAGAATTTCTCGACGCCTACCAACTCCCGAAACAATCATTTGCCAAAACTCCCGTGGGGGGTTTGTCGGGAATTACCTACGACCGGCAGCGCGATCGCTTCTACGCTATTTCTGACGATCGCGGAGACTATGCCCCAGCCCGTTTTTACACTTTAAAGTTGAATCTAAACTCAGAGATCCCTACCGCCCCCCGGATCGAAAATCTGGAAGTGGAAGCGGTGACATTTCTCACTAAAGAAGACGGGGAACCCTATCCCAGGGGAGAAATTAACCCAGAAGGGATTGCCTTTGCTGCGCCCAATAGTCTATTTATTTCCAGCGAAGGAGTGAGCGATCGGGGCATTCCCCCATTTATCCATGAGTTCAACCGGGAAACTGGGCAGTTTGTCTCTGCCTTGCCCATTCCCCAAAGTTATATCCCAGATGCGAAAGGTTCAGAACAAACCCTCGGAGTTCAAGATAATCTTGGGTTTGAATCTTTGACCATCAATCCCAGAGGGTTTGGGGATGCCACCGTGGATCCGTTCCGCATCTTTACCGCCACGGAATCACCCCTACAACAAGACCAAGACGCCACTAATCCCGAACAACCAGTGATTAACCGTCTATTGCATTACTTAATTAGTGATGGGCCACCGTTATTAATTGGCGAATACGCTTACCCCATGAGCCAAGACCCCCGTTGGAGTTTAATTCATAGCTTATCGGAATTATTAGCTTTAGATCCGGGGGGTCATTTATTGAGTTTGGAGCGATCTTTTGGATTTTTAGGGTACAACGCGCAAATTTTTCAAATAAATCTGGGTGGGGCAACAGATACCAGTAGTATTCCCAGTTTTATTGGCTTAGAAAATAAAGTCCAACCCATCCAGAAAAGCTTGCTGTTAAATCTGGAGGATTTAGGAATTACTTTAGATAACTTAGAGGCGATGACTCTGGGGCCGCGTTTGCCCGATGGCAGTCAAAGTTTAATTTTGGTCAGCGATGATAATTTTAATGCCGATCAAATGACGCAATTTTTGCTATTTCGTTTAAAGAAAAATTAGGGGTAGTTGACAAGCAAACATCTCATCATCATTAGTAAAAATTTTCTTTCCGGTCATGGCAAAGCCTTCCTCATTAACATATTCATAGCGCCATAAGGTTGTTTTGCATCCGTAGGGGCGCTTCGGCTTGCACCCGCAATGCTTGCGCCCGCAATGCTTGCGTTCCTAGAACCACGATTTTTCCTGAGAGAATTTGCCCATAGCTATCTGTAGGGTGTTGTTCCCAGACGGTGACACACCAATACCCCATATATAGAGTCGTTGCCTACAGCAATTTTCTATTGAATAAACCACAAACACCTGTAGGGGCGAAGCATTCCGTAGGGGCGATTCGCTTGCTCGCCCGTACAAGGGCGAATGGCCATTCGCCCTACCGTGGTTTATTAGTCTGAAAAACGCTGTAAGTCCTATTGTAGAATTTATCCATAGAATTTGCTAACTTAATAGGTTGTTAAAATTTATGTCACTTTTTATGAGAACATAGCTATGGATGGGTTTAGTCATTTGGATCCGGGAACTAACTGAAAAATCGAGTAAATCAACGCAAAATATAGGCTTTCATCCGGTAAGACTTGCTAAAAGCCCGGTTTCTATGGTCTGTTTGCCAGTCAGCGGTAAGAATAGCCTCGATCCAATCGTTGAAATCTAGCTAAAAAATTTAGGTTTGATTCCTGCTTGGTCACGGTTCAGGGAAACAATGTTATAAATCCAGATGCTTAACTAGAATTAACCGTCATACTTCTTCAGATATTAGTTATGCTGAAACAAAATAGTTCTCCTCTAAATCGTCGTGATTTTCTCAGCTATATCGCTTTAGGAACTTTGGGTTTGCTGACAAAAGACCTAATTAATCCCCTGAGTGCTCAAGCGGATAGCAAAGGATTAGGCAACAGCAACAGTTCATCAGAAACTTATCATATTTTTGTTCCGTATATAATAGCCCGAAGCGGAGGACAGCAGAGCGTGACTCTGAGATCGGGAGATGACTTATCGGTGAAAATTCCCGCCAAAATCAAAGATGGCCAAGAGATGGCTATCAAGGGGCGTGGTTCAGAGGGTAAAGATATTACGCTTCTGTTGCATACATTGTATGACAAAAAAACAAAAATAGACGATAAAATTTATCAGGAAATTGAGAAAAATATTCAATTTATTCGCCCAGAATCAAGCCAAGAAAAATGTAAATCAGTCTATGAGCAAATTGAGGATGGTGAGTATGTTAGCGATCTGAGCGCTTTATATTTGTTGGATTATGCGATCGCTTCTTCTAAACTGGACAGCAAGATTCAAGAGCGCTATCAACTTGCTAGTACCAATTCGCGTTTAGTGGGAATTCAGAAAACCATTGACTCTACCTTAGAAAACTTTACACTGAGTCCAGAAGAGAAGAAACTAATTCGAGCAACTTTTGCTTATGTGCGTGCGGATGAACCTGTTCCTGACTTTAACGCTCTCACGGCTTTAGATACAATTGTTGCTGATTCAAACTTGCCATCAGAAATTAAGGGAACTTATCAGTTAGCCAGTGCTACATCAAGGGCTTTAACCGTCGATCTTATTTTAGTCAACGAGATTTCGCAAAGTCCAAAACTAACCGACGAACAAAAAGTCAATTACCTGTTAATTTATGAGCAGGTACGCGACGGCAAGACGGTAGAAGATACAGAAACCTTAAAAGCCTTAAACTCATTTATCGCTCAAGCGGATATTCCAGATAATGCTAAAGCGGTTTATGCGATCGCCAAGGAGCAGAATTTAGATAATCAAGAAGACTTGAAGCAAAAAGTTCAGGTGCTTGTCCAGAAAAGTGAAAAGGTCAAAAACCAAGTGCAAAACGCTGGAAAGATCGGAGGAGCGATCGTCCCGGTATCGACAAATTTGCTCAGTGCAGGTGGAGCGTCAGCCGGTACGGGTACTCTAATTAGCACATTATCTGGAGGGGCGGCGACCAATGCCACGTTAGCTGCTTTGGGTGGTGGTTCTGTGGCTGCCGGGGGTTTGGGAATGCTCGGTGGGTTAGCTGTAGCTACCGGAGGAGCCGCCCTGATCGGAGCCGCCGGAATGCTGTCGATCGCATTAGTCTCAAAAATGGATGGTGAAGACCAAAAAAACCTGGGAATTGCGATCGGAACAGGAACAATTACTGGCGCTACAAGTGTTTTGGCCGCTTGGACTGCGGCGAGTGCTTTGGGCGTAGCCGGAACTTTATCCGGTGCGGCGGCAACGACTGCGACGATCGCCGCTCTTGGTGGAATTACTGCAATTACTGGCGGTGCGGCAGCGGTTGCATCCGGTACAGCATTTTTAGTTTGGTCATTCCTCAAAAATGCCAAGAAACGGGATCAATCAGTGCTTTCCGAGGTAGAAACTCGAACCTACACCTATACGGAAGAAGAAATACCCGGTGATATCAAACAATTTCTGCAAAATCAGGTACAGGGAAAATACAGCTTTACCAATGCTTTCTCTGCTCCTAATATTCCCTTGGATAAGCTCTCAAAGGCTTTAGAAAAATGGTTGCCTGTCAACGATAACGAAAAAGTTATTGCTTTGATAGATACCAGTGCTGGGTTTTATCAAGGAGGAATTGCGTTTGCTGATGACAGAATTATTTGGAACAATAACTCTATTAATTACCAGGATTTAGCCACATTTGTCAAGACAGAAAAACAATTAGGTGTTCTGTTTGCTGACAAACAACAACAAGAAGAATTGTCTCAGTTGAGCCAGGTAATTGACATTTTATCTGACGATAATTACAAAAGTAATTTACGCCAGATCCAAAAATTAGTCAAGATTACCGATGCTCAACCGAAGTTAGGCGATTTGGTTTCCGATCAAATCAAAAAAGATCAATTGTCTAAGCTAAAAGATGCTCTAGTTGTTTTAACTAACAATCAGTCAATTCAGAAATTTCCCCAATTAAAGAATGTCCTGGAACTATGGTCTAATAATCCTGATTTAGTCCGTTTTTTCCCAGAAAAATTAGTGTCACAGCTATCTGATGAGCAATTTAAGCAGGACTTATTCAAGATGGCAGATTTAGTCAAAATGTTAAGCAATGAATCAGAGCAGGATAGTTTGACTAAATTACTCCGAGAACTGGGTCAACAATATTCCCCAGGTTAAGCATCCATTAATTTCCATATTTAACAACAGCGGACACATAGGGAAATCTCCCTTTGTGTCCTTTGTGTCTTTGTGGTAAATTTTATCGGTGAATTTTCCGAATCTATGATATCAACTATCCGGATCTACGCCCAACTCACGCAACCGTTGCGCTAGTTTTTCCGCCCGCTGGCGCTCTTTTTCAGCCCGTTCTTCGGGCCATAGAAGCAGTTCACCATCAGCATCCCACCAGCGCAACCAATTGCCTGTACGGTTGTCACGGGTTCCCTGCCAGACTCCTAAAAATAACTCTAGTCCGGGAATCCAATATAAACCATTAGCACCAGGAATCTGAATTTGATATCCGTTGGATTCTAAAGCGTACAATTCTAGATCGGCGCTTTGGGGGTGAAATATCCCATAAAAGGGTACTTTAATAATTTGTTCATAAAAGTACCATTTGCCAATGCGCTTTTGAAATTCTACGGAATATTCTTCCCCATAAGTATCTGATAAGAATTCTATCACGATTAATGGCACTGGTCCTTCAGTCTGAGGAGTATAGCTGCGACGAGGTTCAGGATTTGACCAAGGGGCAACGGGACGAACATACATCCAATCGGGGGCTTTGCAAATAGGGCGATTATCAATAGCAGCACACAATGCAAAGTTAGCGGTAATTAGGGCGTCTTGGCATAACTCTGGAGTCAAAGATTGACGGAGGGCATTCGCTAATAAAGGATGTTCTAAATTTTCCACTGGGTCGTCAGGGAGTACAAAGTCTTCTGGAAGTTTCGGCCAGGTAATTTTTATCTCAGCAACTGAGGTCTGAGGTAGGACAGTCATTATGCAACCTCATAGAATCGTTGAGCGGGAATTTAGTTTATTGTAGGCGATCCGACCGAAATTCGGATCGCCTTCTACACCGACTCATCTCTGAACCTTGCTATAATACCTATTGAATGGTGGTGGTTAATTATTTCCATTGTTAACCAACTCTTTTAATGATAGCTTTTAGGCTAACCATTCACTACCCTAACGGGGATAATATTGAATTTCAAATCCGGGCAAATCTTGAGATTCCTGATATTCCACAACCACTTTAGTAACTCGCGCTCCCGGTGGGCCTTGGTGACACCATTGAATCATCGCTTCAACCGCTTCTGTTGTTCCTTCAAAAAAGGCTTCTACCCGGCCATCAGGGAGATTTCGCACCCAACCATGCACCGCTTTAAGTTGTGCAGCTTCTTGGGTGGATGCGCGATAAAAAACCCCCTGAACTCTGCCAGAAATTAAAACACGCGCGGCAATTTTTCGCTGACGAGGTGATAGATTTTCCATTGATATAAAGAAAATAAACGAAAAAAATTATCGATCAAATCTTAGGCAGATTAAACCTTAAAAACCTAAAACCTAAAAGCTAATTTTCTGACAGAAAAACCGTAAAATAACAACTAATCTTCGGGAAGATCGAACAGTACATTCGTCATATAAGATTCTGCCCATTCTTCCCCAAAAGCTTTTTCCAGAACCCGCCGAGTTTTATCATTCTGACGCTGTTTACTGCAATAATTTCTTTGTCCGGCGATAATCTGTAACCTTTCTTCGTCGGCGACGGGTTGCATAGCTAAAGCCATCTGACAGTGAATTTCTAAATAAGACTCCACACGAGAGAGAAATAATTCTTCTTCCCCCTCACTATTGGGTCGGACAAATAGACAAAATTCTGAGAAAATATCTCCCCATTCTGGTAAATCGCGGGGTTGGGAGAAATGAATTTCTGGTAAAGCTTTTAATAGTTGAATGTAAGGGGGGGGCAAAGTCAGGGTGGGACTGGTGGGAGATAAATCAGCGATCGCGGCACTAATTTTGCCCCGACCACCGACCAAATCTGTGCCAAACATGGGCAAAGGATAGTTAGGATTGGGGAACATTACACAATGCAAAATATCTAATTGCGTCCCCACTTTTGCCAATTCCAAATGCAGCTTGCGAAACTGCGGGGTTTGATAACAGCGATTTTCAATTCTCAGTTTTTCTCCTTCCAATCGCCCTTCCACATAGCCTAAATCCCCAGGCAAATCGTAGGGAGATAAATCTAAATAACGTTGCCAGACTCCTTCAATGCAGTCTGCTAATTTGCGGATCAGAGGGTGTTGTTCTGTCCGAATTGAAGAAATAGAAGTGATTGTCACAGTTTTTGCCACTTAAAATAATCATGCTGGAAAAAAAGGGGAAAAACTTCCCGCACAAGAACGATCATATATGCTATGGTGACTGCCACGATCAAAAAGACCGGCCTAAAGCCGGTCTATTATAGCAGTTAGATTTTAAACGGACATAAACTGAAAAGCTTCTTCGGGCTGGATTTCGATCTGGAAACGCACTTTTCAGCTATTCTGCGTAGACGGCGCTGCTTCTTGCTCGATTGGTTGACGTTCCGAAATCATTTTTAAGGAGCGGCTAACACTTTCGGGAAAAATTACTACGAGACTGCCTTTGGGCGCTTGATCCAAGGCCGTGTTAATGGCTTTGGTTTCATCCAGGATGGTTTCATACCGAGCTTTGGTGCTGACTTGCTCGATGCCTGCCATAATACAGCGGGCGGTATCCCCCCGTGGGCGACCTCGGTTATCGTTGTCTTCTTTAACGATAATCCAGTCAAAGATTTCCGCTGAGAGTTTACCGAGTTCGATCAAGTCTTCATCGCGGCGATCGCCTGGACCCCCGATGACCCCAATCCGTTCCCCTGGCCAATTGCGGACAAACTCACCCACCGCTTGATAGCCAGCGGGATTATGGGCATAGTCAATCAGGGCATGATAATCGCCCAAATTAAACAAATTCATCCGACCGGGGGTTTGTTTACTGGAGGCTTCAAAGGTGGCCAAACCAGCGCGAATGGCTTCTATTTCCACCCCATGAGCAAAGGCTGCCAAACAAGCCGCCAACGCATTGGCAATCATAAACGGCGCCCGACCACCCATTGTCAGGGGCACATTTACCGCCTCTTCAAGGCGAATTGTCCAATCCCCATTCAGAATTGACAGATAGCCGTTCTCATACAATGCGCCTAAACCGCCAGCCCGGGTGTGGCTCCGCAGTAGCTCATTGTCTGGATTCATCGAGAAATAAGCGACCTGGGCTTTGATCTGGCGAGCCATTGCTGCCACCAGGGGATCGTCGGCATTCAGGACTGCATAACCGGAAGCAATAACGGTTTCTGCCAGCACCGCCTTGACTTTGGCCATTTCTTCGATGGTATTGATATCGCCCAATCCCAAATGGTCAGCGGAGACATTCAGAATCACCCCCACTTCGCAAGCGTCAAAGGCTAATCCAGAGCGGAGAATCCCGCCACGGGCTGTTTCTAACACCGCCACTTCTACGGTGGGGTCGCGGAGAATCAGTTCGGCACTTTGGGGGCCGGTATTGTCCCCAGCTTCCAGGAGATAATCGCCGATATAAGTGCCATCGGTGGTGGTGTAGCCGACCACAGACCCGGTTTGCTTGACGATATGAGCCAGCAATCGCGTGGTGGTGGTTTTGCCGTTTGTCCCCGTCACCGCTAAAATCGGCACGCGGCTGGGAGTGCCTGGGGGAAATAGCATATCCATCACCGCTGCGGCTACATTTCGCGGCAGACCCTCACTGGGGCAAACGTGCATCCGAAATCCTGGGGCGGCATTGACTTCGACGATCACCGCATCGTTTTCTCCCATGGGCTTGCTGATATCTGGTGTCACTAGATCAATGCCACAAATATCTAGGCCAATCAGTCGAGAAACTCGTTCGGCAATCCAGACATTTTCCGGATGAATTTCATCGGTGCGATCGATCGCAATTCCCCCCGTGCTCAGGTTCGCCGTAGCCCGTAAATAGCAAATTTCGCCTTTGTCTAACACCGTGTCTAGGCGACAGCCTTGGCGTTCCAGGAGAATTTCACTGTTTCGGTCAACGGTAATGCGGGTGAGCACGTTATCATGGCCGACGCCTCGGCGGGGATCCTGATTGGTTCGCTCGATCAGTTCTTGAATCGTTGACGACCCATCTCCTACCACATGGGCGGGCACCCGTTCGGCGACCGCAACCAGTTTCCCGTTGATCACTAAGAGGCGATGGTCTCGACCCGTGTAGTAGCGTTCGATAATCACTGATTTCGTTTTTGACGCATTGCTGGCCGCATCGTAGGCTTCTTCCGCCTCCTCCCAGGACTTGACATTAATACTAATCCCCCGTCCGTGATTGCCGTCTAGGGGTTTGAGGACGATAGGATAGCCTCCGACTTCATCGATCGCGTCTTCCAGTTCATCTAGGTAATGGATCACCGTTCCTCTGGGGACGGGAATAGCCGCATCCCGGAGAATTCTTTTGGTGCCTTCTTTATCACAGGCGAGTTCTACCCCCAGAATGCTACTAAAATCCGTCAGGGTAGCTTGAATCCGTTTTTGGTAGACGCCATATCCTAACTGGATCATCGCCCTAGCACTTAAGGGCATCCAGGGAATCCCTCTATAGTGGGCTTCTTTCACAAGTGCTTCTGTACTTGGCCCCAGGGAAGCTTTCTCATAGATTTCTTTCAGGTCTTGTAAATCCTGTTCCAGTTCTGAGGCGGGATACTTGCCGGTATCCACGATACTCCGACACATCCGAACGGCGGCTCTGGCGGCATACCGACCGGCTTGTTCGTCGATGTATTCAAAGACGACTTGGTAGATACCAGGAGTAGAAGTCTCGCGAGTTCGACCAAAGCCAACATTCATTCCGGCTAGTTCTTGCAGTTCCAGGGCAATGTGTTCGATCACATGACCCATATAGGTGCCCTCTTTGACTCGGCTGAGAAATCCACCGCGACAGCCAGGAGAGCAGTAGTGTTCGATTAAACTGGGGAGAGTCTCAGTCAGTCCGTCATAAAAGCCAGGAATTTCTGAACTTGGTTTGTCTGCCAAGTCCTCTAAATCAAGACGCATGAGAATAAGTTTGTGGCGTCTAATACTCCAATAGTTCGGACCACGTAATGTTTGGATTTTAAGTATTTTCATCGCTGTCCCAGAGGGTGATGCGCTTTTTTGAGCAAGCGAAAGCTTGGCTGTAATCGAGTGTGGGGTGTTTTTGAGTTGCATAACTGTTCACTAGGAACATTTATCTCTGATTGGGAGATAAACCACTAGGGCTGGGGAAAGCTATGTCCCCAAACAGCCCAAGGGAGTTATTTTTTTATCCGTCCTATGATCGTTGAATCACTTCTCTTGTAGCTATATTGAAGCGATCGCCGTGGCAAAGGATATGCACCCGTAGGTTATACAAACTCAGAGGATCATTCGGTCCGATATGACCCTCATTGGTGTATAACGCTGGGCCTGGATCGATGATTGTCACCGTGCCTTTGCCCATAATTTCGACGATGCCATCAGCTTCAAACATGGCACAAGTATCTTCATCAATGCCTACGCCGATGCGGTTGGGATGAGAGGCGATCGCACTCAATAAGCGAGCCATCCGATTTCGGTTCTGAAAGTGTTGATCCACAATCACTTCAGGAATAATTCCTAAGCCGGTGGCCATATCCACCAAAGAACGATTAGGAGATTCTCCGGAACCCCCACCAGCGATCATGTGATGACCCATGACTGCTGCTCCGGCACTGGTCCCCGCGAGGACAATGCTACCCTCTCGTACTTTCATCCGCAACTTTTCCATTAACGGTGTATCCGCCACCAAAGCACAAAGCCTCAGTTGATCCCCGCCGGTCATAAACACCCCTGTAGATTGTTCCAGGTACTCTTGCCAACGAGGATCTTCCCCTTCAGTGCGTTCGCGGATATCGAGCACCTCTATGCGTTGCGCCCCCATATCCTGAAAGATTTCCCGGTAGCGACTACCGATTGCTTCTGGTTCTCTGGATGCACAGGGAATAATTGCCAGCTTTGCCTCTGTACCGCCTGAACGCATAAAAAATGTATGCAAGATTTCTCGGCCATGAACCTTGTCTTCTGCCCCCCCAATCACCATGACCGTGTTTTTAAGTGGTGGGGGCATTTTTTGTGTAAGGGAGTTTAATTCTAACTGCTGCATGGATGATACTGCTATTGGCCTTTTCAATTGCTCTTCGGTTACAGAACCCCGAAATTTTTTTACGAGGAAAGATTGTTTTCGTGATTTCCAGTGGCTCACCGTAATGTCTGTTTGGAGTCCGGATCAATGGAACCCACAGATGCGATTCGCGGTAGCGATCCGCCTTTGGCGGAATCGAGATATTTCCACTCCAAGATTGGCCTGTTCAAAATATAATAGGGGCGCGAGAATGATTAATAACTCTACCTATTCAGGTCAAACAAAGGGATATCTGAATCAAAGCCCGGTTTACGCTTTATTAGTGGGATGAAAATCATACAATAAAACGTGACGCTTTACCGAAACTCTCATCTTACCGAAACTATCATCGGGGCGGTTGACTAGAATGGCGCGAATGGGTTTCGCAGGCGATCGGACAGAAGAATTAAACCCCACACGGGACTCTAGCTGTTCAGAATTCTCAGCCCTGTTCAACCACTCTTATGGGCGCCATGACTCGCCGAAACGAAATCAAGATTTTCCGCGAGCATATTTTTACCGAACGGTAAATCCCCTCACTATCATTGATTTTGTTCCGATACTCAGTTGGAGTTAGCCGATTGATTTCAGCACTCTTGCAGACACTTTGCCATTGTGCGGCTCCTCTAATTGCTCCAGAACTATATAATTAGCTTAAGCGTTTACAATCCCGTCCCGGTGGCATTTACCGAAAATCCACTCGCTGAAATTTCAGCAGGTACTCTGGCTTATTTCCGGCGTTTTCCCAGCCATTGAACTGGCCAAAAAACAGTTGGTGACGGGTGCATAGCGCTTTTTCAATAATTTTAGGAGTAACTTTGAGGGTATTTTACCACCAAGTGCGCCGATCAATCGTCACATCAAGCACAGAATCTTCAATTCTTAACTTTGGCTTCAATTTTTAAGTTTCTCTGAATTTGAAATCAGGAAAGCCATCGGTTCTGAAATCACTCATGTAGCATTCTTTCCCCAAATTCTTTCGGCCTCAACATGAAGATTCGTTAACTTGGTCAACAATGACTGATAAACTTTCGCCGTGACCATGAGTGATGACTTCCTGACTCTAGGACTACCTTTCGGCAGTTTTTTAGAGTTATCAAAGGAATACCATTTACAAAAATTCATCCAACAACCTTTAACATTCTTCGGGTGGGCAGGCATATTTTACCCACCCTACCATATATGATGCTTGAATTCCTGCCCACCCTACAATATAAATACTTACTGTTGCATAATTTTTTGTAAATGGTAGAAGTTGCCTCTGGGAAACAGAGGAGAATCTTCAGAGGTTTCCTAGGTCAGGGCAATTCCCAGACCCTATCTGGCGATCGCGCCTGGGAATGTTTACCATCAGTCTGCCAAAAATTTGATTCATCGGGTGAGTTAAGCATTGCTGGCGAATCCGATCCGTCCTGGTTGACTGCCGATGGTAATTCAGGCAATTAGTGACAATTATTCATGTCCCTGAACCGATACCGCACCGGGCGATCGCGTAGTAACCTTTAGCCAAAATCAATCTCATCGGGATGATATTCTTGAGCAGAAATAAGCTGCCAATTAGCATTTCCGATTAACTTCAATACTAATTGATGGTACTGAACTAAAGTAGGTCGGTGACCCACACTGATAAAAGTGGTATTTTTTTGTTTGAGTAGATGATAAAGACGTTTCTCGTTTTCGACATCCAAAGCACTGGTTGATTCATCTAAAATTGCATAGGGAGGTTGAGCAATCAGTAACCGAGCAAATGCTAATCTCTGTTGCTCTCCCAAGGATAAAACATCGGGCCAGTTTAATTCAGCATTAAAGCCCCCAACTCTTTCGGTTAAATCGGCCAGGTTGACTTTTTCCAGGGCTTCTTGCAGTTGGGTATCGCTCACTATCTTATCCGTTTTCGGATATAACAACTGACTGCGGAGATCGCCGATAACCATGTAAGGAAGTTGAGGTAAAAACAAAGTTTCTTCTGGTTTTGGTCGCATAATACATCCCGTTCCAGAATTCCATAACCCGGCGATTGATCGCATTAACGAACTTTTCCCAACTCCCGAATGTCCCACCACTAATAAGCCTTGACCCGGTGGAACTTCCACGGATAAATCTGTCACCAAGGTTCTTTGGTAATCAGGAGTTTGTAACGTAACATTTTTGAGATTTATACAATTTTTTTCTACTGTTTTAATCGTTGGGAATTCCGACTGTTCGAGTTTCGGTGGCTTCGAGAGCACCTCGACCAAGGTGCCTAAACGATCTACTTCTGCTTTATAGTCAGTTAGGCGATCGAATTGGTCTACAATCAGTGACAAAGAGCCATAAATTGACATAAAAGCTCCAGATGCTTGAGTAATCTCACCAAATTCTATTTCCCCAGCAAAGAATCGGGGAGCCAAAAATACTATCGGTAAATTACTGACGAAAAATCCGGAAGTTCTGGTAAATAAGTTTAAATTTCTTTTGACCCCGATTAGCTGATAAAAATTTTTGACTACATAGACAAATCTTTGACTAATCTTATTATATTCGTACTCCTCACCGTGATAGAAGGCGATCGACTCGCTATGATCTCTCGTATGCACCAGCCCATAACGAAAATCCGCCTCTAATTGCAACTCTCTAAATTTAAGAAAACTGAATTTTTTGCCAATTATTAAAGTAATTACTGTGCGGGCGATCGCAATGATAATTGCTAATTTGGCTAAAAATATATCTAAAGTCAACAAAATTGTCACAAAAGCGCCAATTTCTAAAATTTCTCCAACTATTAATCCAATAATGTCAATGGTTAAGCGAATCAGATTATTCACATCTTGAGAAATTCGTTGATCGGGGTTGTCAATTGTATGCTCGGATTGTATTTTGTAATAATTTTGTTGAGCAAAATATTTTTTCAAAATATCATTAGTCAGCCATTTTCGCCAGTTTATTTGCAGTAAATCTTGGGTATATTGCCAAAATACCATGAAAACAGCCAACGTCGTAAAGACCGCGAAAACCTTTAAACAGGCTTGAGGAAACTCTAAAGAGTTTTTGTCCGCCACCGCAGTCATTAAGTCTCTCATTGCATAGCTGTTCACCACGGACAAGCCTCTAAATCCTAACATCAAAATCATCATTAGGCTAAAAATTCGCCATGCTTGCCATTTTTTCTCCGACATAAAATAAGGTAAAACAATATTAGCTAATTCTTGGAAAAATTTTTTAATTTTATTCATTGCTTTGAAACCTAAATCATCAATCAATTAACATAAAAAATAGCGATTATACTCTTATTGCTTAAACCCTATATAAATAAAAAAAATTAAAAAAATAGTCTTTGATAATCGCATTTTAAGGTAACCATATAAGCCGATCGCCAGGAATAGGCAACCAATTGAAAAAAAATCAAGATTATCTGTTATTTAAGCAACAATCCGATATATAATAGAAGATGATTCAAGTGAAACAGCGATCGATCTGTCGCGTTAGCCGATATGTTTTAGCCTTTAACCTCCTAATGTGAAATCTATTTTAATCAAATAGCCTATTGGTCAGTAGATCGAATGAATCCTTAAATATTTCTGCACAAGATTTCTGCACAAGTCAGACAGATAATAGCTATTCTCTGGCGATCGGAAAATTTACAACTCAGTAACCACCATGACCTATTGTCTTCATCCTCAGTGTCAACGTCCCGAAAATCCCCCTGATACCAAATTTTGTTTAAATTGCGGATCCCCGTTATTACTCAAAGAGCGATATCGTGCCATTAAACTCATTGGTGCGGGAGGTTTTGGTCGTACATTCTTAGGTGTCGATGAAGATCGACTGAAAACCCCATGTGCGATTAAACAGTTTTTTCCCCAAACACAAAACTCAGCCGCTTTATCCAAAGCCACGGAACTGTTTAACCGGGAAGCGGTACAACTGCTGAAATTGGGAGAACATCCACAAATTCCTACGTTGTATGCCTACTTTGAACAAGACAAACGTCTTTATCTTATACAAGAATTTATTGATGGCGGCAATTTATGGCAGGAATTGCAGCAGCAAGGGGCTTTCAGCGAGGCCAAAATTTGGCAGCTATTGCGGGAGTTGTTGCCCGTGCTGCAATTTATCCATGAAAATGGGGTGATTCACCGCGATATTAAGCCAGAAAATATTTTAAGACGGCAGTTACGACACCAGACCCCTACCAGCGTTTCCGCTGCTGGGCAGTTGAGGGAAGCTTTGGTGCTGGTGGATTTTGGGGTAGCCAAGCAAGGCACTCAGAGTGAATTGGCTGAAAGCGGCACGATTACTGGCACCCAAGGTTATGCCCCCTTAGAACAAATTTGGCGGGGACAAGTTTATCCCGCAAGTGATTTATATAGTTTGGCGGTGACTTGCGTTCATTTGTTGACCGCAGTTCCCCCGCATGAGTTATTTAATCCACAGGCAGGGGAATGGATTTGGTGGCAAGTTCTCAGACAAAAAGGGGGTTCGGTGAGCGATGAGTTAAGGCAAATTTTAGATAAGATGCTGGCAGAAGCGGTGAAAGACCGATATCAGTCGGCGGCGGCGGTGCTGCAAGCGGTGGACGGTGGTTATAGTCAAACCATGACTCAGGTTAGTTTGCCGGTGACACAGCCACCTATTCCTCCAGGGACAGCGATAGTACACCGGCACGGCTTCGCGATCGCTTATCCCCAACATCCCCAGCCAAAACAACAACAGGGTTCACCACAGCCGGATGAAATCTCGAAATTGCTAGAGACGGTGAAAAGTGAGTTGAGTCAGACCCAGCCCAAGCAACCGGCATCTCCCCCAAGTCCTTCCCCAACGGCGAAATCACCTCAGTCAACCCCAAAATCTCCGGCTTTTGATCCCATTCAGGCAGAGTTGGAGGCGATGAAGGCGGAGTTTGGAGAAAAAAGTTAGTTATTGGTTATTAGTTATTGGTTATTAGTTATTTGTTGTTTGTTGTTGGTTGGTGGTTGTTTGTTAGGGAACAGGGAACAGGGAACAGGGAACAGTGGCGCGGGGGCGCGGGGGCGCGGAGGCGCGGGGGCGCGGAGGAGATAATTTTCTCCTCTGCTCCTCTGCTCCTCTGCTCCTCATCTCCTCTGCTCCTCATCTCCTCTACTCCTCTCCTCTGCGTTCCCCGTTCCCTGATAAATGTTCCCCGTTCCCCAACAAACAAACAACAAACAACTAACAACCAACAACAAAGAACAATCAACAAAGAACAAAATATATGATTTATTGCCTAAATCCCCAGTGTCCCAATCCAGAGAATTATGATGAGGTTAAATTTTGCCTCAGTTGTGGTGCTTCGGTGCAACTGAAAGAGCGTTATCGAGCGATTAAATTGTTGGGAGAGGGGGGATTTGGCCGGACTTTTTTGGCGCAAGATTCTATGAGGTTAAATGCGCCTTGTGTGATTAAACAATTTTTGCCTTTGCCTCAAGTTCAGCATAATGTGGGGTTGTTGAAAAAGGCTCAGGAAATGTTTACTCAGGAGGCTCGGCAGTTGTTGAGTCTGGGGAGTAATCGGCAGGTGCCGACGTTGTTTGCTGATTTTGAGGAGGCAGGCCGCTTATATTTGGTGCAGGAGTTTATTGAGGGGGATAATTTATTAGCAGAGTTGCATCAAAATGGGGCTTTTTCGGTGAATAAAGTTGAGAATGTTTTACGAGAAATTTTGGTTATTTTACAAGATATTCATCAAAAAAATATTATTCACCGGGATATTAAGCCAGAAAATATTATGCGGCGGCAGGATGGCAGTTTGGTGTTAATTGATTTTGGGGTGGCGAAGCAATTAACTGGGAGTATGTTAATTAAAACGGGGACAAAAATTGGTACGGAAGGATATGCGCCGATTGAACAATTACGCGGGGGTAAGGCTTATCCCGCGAGCGATCTTTATAGTTTGGCGGTGACTTGTGTTCATTTGCTGACGGGTGAACTTCCCGACGATCTTTACGATCCGATGTATGGTCGTTGGTTGTGGAAGGAAGCGTTAGAAAAACAAGGGAGAATGATTCCCGATCGCCTGCAAAAAGTTTTGGATAAGATGCTGCAAGAATGGGTGAGCGATCGCTATCAATCCGCAGCAGAGGCGATCGCGGACTTAGGTGGATCGATTGCGGCGCCGAAATCTATACCCCAGTCGGCGATCGCCGGGAAATTGTCCCAAAACTGGAAATGTGAGCATACCCTGACCGGACACGATCACTATGCGATCGGGGTAGCGATTAGTCCTGATAGTCAAACTTTAGTCAGTTGCAGCTACGATAAAACCATTAAACTTTGGCATCTGGACAATGGCCATTTGTTAGGGACTCTGACAGGTCATCAGCGGTGGGTCAGCGCGATCGCCATTAGTCCCAATGGCCAAATTCTCGCCAGCGCGAGTTTAGACAATACCATTAAACTATGGCGTCTCGGCAGCGGTGAACTTTTACGCGAAATTTCCACCCCTTCAGGATATATCCTTAGTTTGGCCTTTAGTCTGGACGGCAAAATCCTGGCCGGAGGCAGTTTTGACAGTACGATCCAACTCTGGGATCCTCAACGGGGGACACGGCTCGGTTTCCTGACCGGCCATAGCGGGTATGTTGAATCGATCGCTTTTAGTCCCGATGGTGCGACTCTGGCTAGTGGTGGAGGCTATGATGACCACACCATTAAACTTTGGGATATTCCTAGTATGACCCTGAAAACTACCTTTTGGGGACATGAAGCTTCGGTGCGTTCTGTGGCAATTAGTCCCGATGGGACTAAACTGATTAGTGGCAGTGAAGATAAAACGATCAAAATTTGGGAAATTGCTACGGAAAAGTTGGTCTATAATTTGGCTAATCAGTCAAGCTGGGTGCAGGCGATCGCCATTAATCCCAATGGCCAGATTTTTGCCAGTGGCGATCGAAATAGCACCATTAAACTTTGGTCGGTTTACCAGGGCAAAGAGTTATGCTCACTCCTATGGCATTCCGGCCCGATTACATCCCTGGCATTTAGTCCTGATGGGACTCGACTCGTCAGCAGTAGTTGGGATAAGACGATTAAGATTTGGCTTTCCTGAATTCATTTAGGAGATTAATTATTTTTCTCAGCCAAAAAATATAGAAAACTGAATTCGGCCAGTTATCTGCTGCCAAACTTGCCTGCTCAAATTTAGGCTGAAAATTTAGGCGAACAATTAACCGACGGTAAAAAATGATCGGCAAAATCCTGGCGCAGAACTATGATAATACAAGTCTCCTGAACGGTGGTGTTTATGAGTTATTGCTTTAATCCAGTTTGTCCAAACCCTCAAAATTTAGATGAAAGCCATTGTTTAGCCTGCGGTTCACTGCTACTCCTCCATAACCGTTATCGCGGCATCTCAATTTTGGGGAGAGGAGGATGTCGGAGAACTTTTTTAGGGGTTGATGAACGCGATCGGGAAAACCAGTTTGTTGTCATTAAACAAGTGATGATCCAAGACAGTTTAACCTTCGGAATTCAACCAAGCGACAACTATTTGAACAAAGCGATAGATCTTTTTTTTAAGGAAGCTGAAGCGTTACAAAGTTTGGGCAATCAACCTCAACTTCCTGCCGTAATAGATTACTTTGAAGAGCGGAAACAACTCTATCTGGTGCAAGAATTTATTGAAGGAGAAAACTTACTAGAAGAATTAAAAGAAGAGGGAGTTTTTAAAATAAAAAAAATTGAAAAATTGTTAAAAGAATTATTGCCGGTACTGAAGGTAATCCATGATAATCAGGTGATTCACGGCAATATCAAACCAGAAAATATTTTGCGCCGCAGTACATCTGAACCCAATCGGGATCGCGGTGAAGCTAGAGAAGGTGAATTGGTGCTGATTGATTTTGCCCTTTCTCCCGAATTGGTGAGTATGGGTTTGGTGAATACCGGAGTGGCCAAGTTAACCAATGAATATGCACCCCTTGAGCAGGTGCGTTGTGGCACGGTATATCCGGCCAGCGATCTGTATAGTTTGGGCGTTACTTGTATGCGACTGCTGACGGATGCGCCGATCAATGAGCTTTATGATTTTCTTAAAGGCGGGTGGCGTTGGTCAGAGGCGATCGAGCAAATTAAAACCGGATTAAGTGAAGAATTAACGATCGTCCTGGAAAAACTCTTACAAGAAGGGCTAAACGATCGCTATCAAACTGCTGAACAAGCCTTGGCAGACCTCTTGGGCGCGGTGCCGCCGCACCATCTCACGGTACTCGAAGAACCGGAACTTCAGGCAAATCAATCAGAATCGGTGGATACCCTCAAGGGTCATACTGGCTGGGTTTGGTCTGTCAGTTTTAGTCCTGATGGCAAGTATATTGCCAGTGGCAGCACTGATCACAAAATTATTTTATGGGATGTGGCAACCCGTGCCGCCGTTGGCACCATGATGGGTCATTCGGATATCGTTTTATCCGCAGTTTTTAATCCTGAAGGCACGATCTTAGCCAGTGGTTCGCGGGATAAAAAAATCGTCCTGTGGGATGTGGCCTCTTGTCAACCCATTCGCACCCTGGGGGGCTGGTTTTCTGGCCATTCAGAATTAGTCAATTCCGTTGCTTTTAGTTCTGATGGTCAAAGTCTGGTCAGTGGAGGTTGGGATAGTAAAGTGATTTTATGGGATGTGACAACGGGTAAGCCGCGTCATATTCTCAAAGGTCATTCCGGTTGGGTTTATTCGGTAGCCATTAGTCCTGATGACTCAATTGTCGCCAGTGGTTCTCGGGATCAGACGATTATTCTGTGGAATGCAAATACTGGTAAACCAATTCGTACCCTGGATAGCGATTTTGGTTTGGTGAATGTGGTGGCTTTTAGTCCCGATGGCCAAACTTTAGCCGCTGGCGGTTTTCAACCTAACAATATTATCCTCTGGGATGTGGAAACGGGTGAACAAATTTGCTGTTTTACCGGCCATACAGAACGGGTGAATGCGGTGGCTTTTAGTCCTGATGGCAAGACTTTGGCCAGTGGTTCCCGGGATGAGACGATTATACTTTGGGATCTGAATATCGGAAAACGCAAGCAGACCTTAACGGGTCATACAGAGCGAGTTTTTTCGGTGGCTTTCAGTCCCGATGGTCAATTACTGGCTAGTGGCGCGGGAGACGATAGCATTAAAATTTGGCATACCTAGGCATCCGGGACAACCACCGCCATTGGATTGGGGGCAACCACCGCCATTGGATGGGGGCAACCACCGCCTACGGAAAAGCCCCTACTATTATGGATATTGGGTAGGGATTCTTTCAATGAGGTTGCTGAATGTTTATACCCATCGGCTTTGAGCAACATAGTGTGGTGACATCCCTCGGCACTATGGTTTATTACACTGAGGCTGAGGAACTGTGGCGTAGATCGACGGAGAATGAGGGTGAACCGTCCTCAAACGATTCAGCCACTTCAGCATCTTTCCCAGGCTCCAGCCTGGGAACGTTGCCAACTTTGGTTTTTTTGCACGGGTTTGGTGGCGGGTCATCGGCTTATGAGTGGTCTAAAGTTTACCCCGCTTTTGCGGCAGATTATCGGATTTTGGCTCCGGATCTGATTGGTTGGGGGCGTTCCGACCATCCCGAAAGGAATTATCAGGTTGACGATTATATTCAGACGATTATTGAGTTTCTGGAAAAAACTGGCGATCGCCCCACAACGGTGATTGCTTCGTCGCTGACCGCTGCTATAACTATTCGGGCAGCGATCGCTCGTCCAGAATTATTTAAATCGCTAATTCTCACCACTCCTTCGGGACTGTCTGACTTTGGCGAAGACTATCGAAATAACTTTTTTGCCCAAATCGTCAAAACTCCCATTCTCGATCGCTTCTTCTACAATGTGGGCATTACCAACCCATCGGGGATTCGTCGCTTCTTGGAAATTCGCCAATTTGCCAATCCCAGCCGCATTTATGAAGAAATCATCGCCGCCTATTTAGAGTCGGCTAAACAACCCAACGGCGAATATGCCGCCCTTTCATTTGTCCGAGGGGATCTGTGTTTTGACTTATCCCTTTATATGGGGGATCTGACTATACCCACGGCAATTATTTGGGGTCGCCAGTCTCAATTTACCAGTCCAGAAATCGGCCAACGGTTAGCCAAACTTAACCCCACTGCGGTTAAGGTATTTCAACAGTTGGACGACGTAGGTTTAACCCCACAATTAGAATTACCGGGGTTAACCATTGGGTTGATTCGCAAGTTTCTGAAACTATTTTCTGCGGCAGAGAATCCAGCGTAATTCCAGAGGAGATTTAAAATCCCGATCTTTGAGCGGAAAGAGATTTTCTCCCTCACACCATTTAATGAACCAGCCAGTCGGGGGCCATGCTTCGATTGGCTGGTGTTTTTTTTCGTACTCTACAACTGATTCATCGGCAAGGATTTCTAGAGGTAATTGCGTGATCGCTTCTGCCAAATCCTGACGAGTAAATAAACAAGACCAATTCACTTGGGACAACTGACGGGCTACCTCATTCGGCTCATAATCGTCCACTGTTAAAAACATACTAAAAAGTAACAAACCCCCGGACTGGAGACAATCGGCCATTCTTGCTAACAAAAGCCGCAATTGTTCCACGTTTTTAAAATGGGAAGCGACCACTTCCGCTAAAACCACTAAACGATAATGCGCGGGTCGCAGTTTGACTTCTCTGGGAGCGAGAATATCTCCCAGAAAAACCCGCACCGGCAATCCTAACTCCTGGGCTTGGGATTTCATTTGCTGGACAAATTCCGGGGTTAACTCCACCGCATCTACGGGATAACCTGCTTGGGCTAAAGGAATAGTATTGCGTCCGGTTCCTGCCCCCACATCCAACACTGGCACCTGACTAGGTTCCCCTAAAGCAGCCGCTACAGCCATCAGTTTGGCATCGGGATGAGTGCCAAACAAAGGCGGTTCTCGATTGTCCAACCATTTTTGATACTGTTGGGCAATTGTCCCGACTTGAATTTTGATGTCAAAGCGTAAACCATCTCCTGGTGGTTCTACAGGTTCATACTGAAAGAACAAAGTAGAGTGAACCGAGGCATCAAATCCTTCTTGTAATTTCAGGGCTAAGTTGCGAGGAATTTCGCTAACCGCTTCAGAGTCAACTTTAGCGCCAATGGATTGAAAGATTCCGGCAATGCGATCGAGGCAATTATGCAGCATTCCTGGGACACAGGGCATCGTCACTTGTCCACGGGCGACAAATCGTTCTTGCAATTCTCGCCAAACCGCTTCTTTGAGCATGGGTTTTTGTCTCGGTTGCGGCAATTCTGGGGCGGGAATTTCTGAGGGAATTTCTGAGGAATTTTCTGAGGAAATTTCTGATAAGTTCGCGTCAAACATTCGTTAATTACCTTGATTTGTTATTGGTTGAAAAGTTGTTTCAGAAACCGGGTTTCGTGGTTTCATAAACCCGGTTTCTTCAAGAAACCGGGTTTCTTGCAGACAAATCGGGTTTCTAAGTTCGCTGACAAAGAATCCAGCGAAGTTCTATGGGAGGTCGATTTAAGGCTTTCCAAAAAGCATCCCGCCCCGTTGCCCAGTCACAATACCAGCCCGTAGGAGGCCATGCTTCGATGGGTAAATGTTGATGTTCGTAGTCAAAAGCCGATTCATCAGAAATCATTTTTAATGGCAGTTTGTCCATTGCCCAAGCGAGTTCGGCATAAGTAAAAATAGTAGAGATTTCTGATTGAGCAATTTCTCGGTCGAATTGCTTCGGTTCATAGTCACCGATGGGCAAAAAAGAGTTAAAGAGTAATAAGCCTCCGGGGGCTAGTAAGTCAGACATTTTTGCTATTATTTGTCTGAGGTCATTGGCAGTTCTTAAGTGACAAATTACTTCAGAAATTAAGATTATTTGATAATTGGCCGGTCGGAGTTTTACTTGTCGAGAGTCCAGGACATTTCCTTTAATGACTCGTACAGGTAAGTTGGATTTTTCCGCCGTTTGTTGAATTTGTTCTGCAAATTCTGGGGTTAATTCTACGGCATCGACAGGATAGCCTAGGTTGGCTAAAGGGATTGTATTTCTGCCGGTTCCTGCCCCAATATCTAATACTTTGATTTGTTGGGGTGGTTGATTCATGGCAGCAGCGATCGCCATTAATTTGGCATCGGGATGAGTGCCAAAAAAAGGCGGTTTGCGGTTTTTTAACCAATCCTGGTATTGAGCAACTACTGAGTAGTTCATTAACCCAATATTAAAAGTTATTCCTCGCTCTGGTTCTAATATGCTTTCGTATTTAATTCTAATCCGAGAGTGGGGAGATTCTTGAAATCCTTGGTTAATTTTGGCGAGAATTTGTTGATAGAATTCTTTAATTTTTTCGGAAGTGGGTTTAATGCCAAAAGCGTTAAATAGGGCATTAACTCTTTGGAAATAGTAATGCTTCATGCTGGGAATGCAAGGCATGATTAACTCACCGCGCAGCAAAAATTTATTGGTCAGTTCGGTGACAATTTGCTCCCGAATTACGGCGGATACGGTGCGGTTTGATTTTTTCGCTCCTTGGCCGTTGACAATCGTTAGTTTGGGGGTGGAAATGGTTTGAGCAATCATATAACCAGTATTAAATTCGACGACAAACAAGCCAACGTAATTCTATGAAGGGTTTTTCATCGGTTTGGGCAAAGAGTTCCCACCCGGCAGCCCAGTTGGTGAAGCGATCGCACGGGGGCCAAATTTCCTCTGGTCGATGGTGTTGTTCGTACTCTAGGACGGATTCATCGGTGATTAACTCTAGGGGCAGGTCTGCCATTGCTTCGGAGAGTTCTTGCCTGGTGAAGATGGGACACCACTGGAGTTGGGCGATTTGGCGAATGCCCGGATCCGGTTGATAGTCGTCAGCAGCGAGGAATAGGCTAAAAAGTAATAAGCCGTTCGTTTGCAGGCTATCGCACATTTTTACTAGGAATAGTCGCAGGCGATCGCTGTCATAACAATGGGCAGCCACAATTTCCGGGGCGATCGCCAATCGATAATAATTTGGTTCCATTCTGACTAACGGATCGCAAATATCCCCTGGAGTCACCGTCACCGCTTTTCCTTGGGCGTTGATTTCTAAGTGGCGGAGAAATTCTGGGGCTAACTCCACCGCATCCACAGGAAAACCCTGGGCCGCTAAAGCAAAAGTATTGCGCCCATTGGCTGCCCCCACATCTAATATTGGTGCTTCTGCGGGGTTGCCCAATTCTGCGGCTAATGCCATCACCTTGGCATCGGCATATTGACCGAATAAAGGCGGATTTTGGCTTTCGACCCAATCTTTATATTCATCCTCAAAAGAGGCAACTTTCACGGAAATATCAAAAGTTAATCCTTCTTGTTTGCCTTCGGCGGGTTTGTAGTGCAGCAGTAGTCTGGCATGAGGGGAAATTTGAAAACCTTCGTGGAGTTTTCGCGCTACAATTTGACTCAACCGTTGCAGTTGTTCTTCATTAAATTCGCTACCCAGGGCATCAAAAATTCCTAGAATTCGCTTCATCTGGGAAGAATGCAGTACGGGAACGCAAGGCATTAACATTTCTCCCCCAGCAGCAACGGAGCGATTAAAGGCATCCATTAGTAGAGAATTCAGCACATCTGGATCGGTAATTACAGGTCGCTCTTTGGTGGGGTTTAGGGGTTGTGAAGATGTCATAGGATCTGTCTATTTGTACTTGAATTATTGCAGTGTTTCTGTGGTTATTTGTTTAATGGTGCAAGTGCGATTAATTTTTTGAATCTAATATAATATGGATTCTGGGATGATTTTTTTCGGTTCACAATTAGACTTTAGTCTAATCCACCCCTGCTGCCCAAATCTTCTATCATTGATTCCATCTAATTTTTCTGATTTCCCTGGGGTTAATCAACCTTCACAAAACGAAATCCAACTTAGTGTAAAACCGAGAAAAATATGCCAAGTCACTCTCGCAGCAAGAAAAAGAACACGGATCCGGTATTTGTCCCCCAAATACAAACCCAGTTGCAGTCAAGTTCCTGGGTTCAGTCAGCGGAAACTATGAATCCAGACTTAGAAGTGCCAGAGTTGCAAATGGAACCAGAACCCCGCGAAGGTTTTGGGCAAGGTTTTGGCCATCGTTTAGGGAATATTTCTATTTCAGCGCCCGCTACACCGCCTGAGTCACCAGGTTTGCCAACGATCCAAATGAAAGGTGACGCTCCCAATATTCAATGCAAGCTGACTCCAGAGCAGGTTAAACACGCTAACCGAATTCGTAAAGCCAGAGGCTTGCCACTTTTGCCTGTCGAACAAGCAGGGAAACTAAATAATATTGAAGAAGCGATCGGGCATTCCACTGCGAATCAGCCCCCAGCGAATCAGCCCCCAGCGAATCAGCCCCCAGCGAATCAGTCGGTTGCCAATCAACCAGTTGCCAGTCAGTCGGTTGCCAGTCAGCCTACAGAGGAACAAAATATTCCTGAGAATCAACAGTCACCGGAAATTTTATTAAATAATGGAAAGCTGAGTCTTCAGGAATTGAAGGATTTTTTGCAATCAACGACTCTCGGTGCCATTGCTTCATTGAATCCCCAATCTGAGACAATTCGTAATATTTTAAAATATCCTTTGGGACAAAGTTGGCATACTGCCAAACATGAATTAGCAGAGGGAGATGAAAAAGCTAAAGCGCTCATGCGTAAAATCTGGGAATTTCGTAAATGGCATCATAGAAACATTCTGGAAAGGGCAAAAACGAGAGTTAACCAACTCACCACAGATGAAAATGGATTAAAAAACTGGTCAGCAGCCGGAAGCGAAACTTTAACTTCTGATATTGACGTGAATTTGAAAGGAACAGAAACGGAACTCGCTGTCAAAATTTTTAATGAAGAGTTTAAAAAAGACGGTTGGGATTATGAATCAGGAGTTGTTTATGATGTGAATGTTTATGCTTTAGACTTTATGCATACATTTGGGGGAGTTGAGGTGGACGGTCATCAACTGACCCAGAAAGAAGGAAAACGACAAAATCAAATTCAAGGCGGTTTTAAAGAATCAATCTTATCTCAACAAGATAAGGAGCAACAGGATGAATGGTCTTTGGTTAAAGTTAGATTATATATCTCTAATCCTGTGCAGTGGGAAGAGTATGCGGAAGCCGCCGGTCTTTCCAAGAAGAAAAAAGAAAGCATAGAAGCTAAATATCAGAACTATGTTAAAGAGATTTCTGAGGAAATGTCTAAACAAGCGAATATCTCCGTAGATGCGGCTGAACAGAGTGAAGATGATATGGCGAGTGGGATTACTGGTTTGAACAGTACAGCCGAGAAATTAATCCATCAGCAATTGGGAGGAAAATCGTCTAGTGGTGAAGTATTAGCGGAAAATTTACTGATGGGATCGAGCAACCGAGTTTATGAGAGAAAATTGCAAGAAGTATCCCAGTTACGCAAGGAGCTAAAAGATGCGATCGCTCGTTATAATAATATGGTTGAACAGGGGGATAATGGTGGAACAGCTTTCGGTGGCGTGACGGGGCTGGAAATGCTCAATGGTTATATAGAAGTCAAATTAAAAGCCCTGCGAAAACTCGTTTCTGAATCGGCACTTTTTTCCAATGAAGCTTATGTAACTGATGCCGCAGTTTATCATGCAGTGGTTGGACTTCAAGGGGGAAATGCCATTGAACAAAGCAAAGCAGAATCGATGCAAGCCGTTACGGAAAATATGGGAGATGCCCTAAAAGAAATTAGCCGTCATAATGATACTCTTGGCGAAGCGGCTTTTAAATCGGCGAAGTATATTTGGCGGATGGCAGATGCCGCTAAAAATATGGGATTTAGTACGATTTCAGGAGTCAATGATTTGTATGAAGTGGGTTATAGTATTGCCAATGAAATTAAAGGACAGGGAAACGTTGATGAAAAACAGGCTAGTGAAGCTAAGATGAATACAATTGGCATTACCACAGGCAGTCAATTAGTGGCGAAGGTTCTCACAGTAGGGACGGCAGTTCGTCGTCAATATACTCAGCTTACAAAAGAGCAGCAAACTTCCTTAAGTCAACCAACTCCTTCGGGTAAGAAAACTAAAAATACCAATTGAACGAGAAACGGGGTTTTTGATCCTACAAAAAAACAAGAAACCGGGTTTCTCTTGTTATTCGAGAAACCCGGTTTCTGTGCCTCCAACCCGGTTGGTTAAACAATAATCCGTACAAATTGCATCCAAAGGTTTGTCCCAAGGATCGATGGGTAATTCCGGTAGTCGGGCAAATTCAAAGACAATGCCAATGGTGGGTTTGTGACTCCATTTTGGGTCATTGAATAGGCGATCGTAAAAGCCACCACCATATCCTAAGCGGTATCCTCGCAAGTCGCAAGCTACGGCGGGAACGAGGATTAAATCAACCATTTCCGGTGATAAAATTGGGGCATTAGCTAATGGTTCTGGGATGCCGAATGCCCCTTTTTCTAAAGGTTCTCCCGGTTGCCAAGAATGCCAAACTAAGGATTGATCAACACAGCGAGGAAATCCCCATTGTTTATTTGAATTATCCTCTGAGTTAAATAGAGGGCTGAGGTCAGGTTCTTGGCGAAAACTAAAGTAGGCTAAAATGGTTTGGGCTTGCTGAAACATTGAGGCAGCTTTGAGATGATGACAGAGGCGATCGCTCTTCAGTTTCCATTCTGCCTCAGACAGGGATTTGCGCTGTTGTAAGCATAACTTGCGTAATGCCTTTTTATCCATTTTTCCCCTTTATTGCCCGGAGTTAGCCCCGGAATTATTGCTACCGGGCAACGTTCCTTTAGGCTGTTTACTTTCCAACATTTGTTGTTTCATCGCCGCTAATTCATTATCGATATTATTAGATTCTAGGGCAGAAAATTGCTTTTCTAAATCATCAGATCCCAGGGAGGCGATCGCCTCTGAACGCGCTTCTAATTGCATCACCTTTTCTTCCATCCGTTCAAAGGCTGACATAGCGCTGCTAGTGTTTAAACTACCTAGCATTTCTGATAGTTTTTCCGACGCTTGTGCCGAACGAGCACGGGCAATATATAAGTCTTTTTTCGTCTTCGCTTCTGCGATTTTACTTTCCAACCCGCGCATATTATTTTTTAATTGAGCCACAATCTCTTGTTGACTGTCAATTTGACCCTTTAGGGAATTGGCAGTTTGCTGATAAGATTGCCGTCTGGTTAACGCTTCTTTAGCTAAGTGTTCATCCCCTTTTTGCAACGCTAATTGTGCCCGTTTGTACCATTCATCGGCAGTAGATTTCGCTTGCTCATATTGTCGTTCAGTACGTTTTTGGGTGGCGATCGCCTGGGCAACTGCTTGGCGAACTTGGATCAAGTCCGTCTGCATATCCATCACCGCTTGTTCCAGAATTTTTTCTGGGTCTTCTGCCTTACTAACTAAACTATTAATTTGGCTGCGAATTACTCGCATGATTCGCTCAAATAATCCCATTTTTCTAACTCCTGTTATTTTATTTGTTCTTTGTTGTTGGTTGTTAGTTATTGGTTATTTGACAGCTTAACGAGTAACCAATAACTAATAACCAATAACCGCACACAATTCCCTACGGTTGTTGATAAACTTGAGCAGCAAATCCTTGTTCCTTGAGATACTGCACCATGTTTTGAGCGGAAGCTGTATCTTCAAATGCGGCCATTTGCACTTTTACCCCGTTAGGAAATTCTCGCAGATATGCATCGGGAATTACTTGCCGTGCCAGATATAAACTGTCTTCATTTTGATAATCAATCACCACATAAAAGAATAAGGGAAATGATTGAGTACCCACGCTTGGTTCCGGTAATTTTTCTGGGGTTTTGGTAGCTGGATTTTGGCTTGTTGCGGCGGCGGTTGGAGAACTTGCCCCTGTTTTGGCTTCAGGAGAATTATTGGCTACATTGGCGTTATTAGAATTGGCGTTATTAGAATTGGCGTTATTAGAATTGGCGTTATTAGAATTGGCGTTATTAGAATTAGTCGCCCTGGCGTTGGGCAAATTATCTTGCACTGATTGAGGCAAGATGGCGGTATTTAGATTTTCCAAACTGGGATAATTTTGATCGGGAACCGCAGGGGTGGTGGTGGTGTTTGGATTGGGATTCGGCGATGGAGAAATCGGCACTGTTGGCAATGATTGCTCTGGAATCGTTGGCGGATTTGTTTCAGAATTACGGCTAAGAGTACCTAATGTGTCTAAGTCTAAAGACACAAATTCTTTATCCGCTAAATTGGGCGATCGCGGTACTTCCGGTAATGGAGTTTGAGTTGGAGATGATGCCGATGATGCAGAATTTTCCGCCGTGACCACAGGCTTGCGATCGCCAAATCTGCCACTAATGACCGATGCTACAGTTCCTAAAGTCAGGACAAATAGCAAGGTGACACCAACACTTAAAGGACTGAGTAAACTTTTCAGAGAACGGCGGCGCAGTCTTCGGTTTCTCAATTGGGTTGGCAAGTGGGTTGGCAAGTTGTTGGGCGTAGAATCTTCCAAACTACCGAGTAGCTGTTCCGATGATTCTAAATAATCATTAGAATCATTAGATTGTGATATCGGATTCTGGGAATCCTGGGAATCACTGTCCGCTAAATTAGCATTCGATGATAAAGGATCGCGATCGCCAATGTTGGGTCGGTTGGCAGAAAGCGAGGCTTCTAATTTCTCAGGCAAAACCGCTTCCGGGGAAAACGGAGATAACCCAGAGGAAAAAGGATTTGACTGATTCGGTTCTCTGAACTCCGAGGCGATCGCCTCTGACGGACTTTGTGCCACCGCTGGTGTGGTGGAGGTTTCTCTCAACCCTGGTATCGTAAACAATTCCAGATTGTTTGGCGCTGTTGACCGATGACGATAACCAGAAGGCTGAGGCGCCTCTGCCTCGATCCGTTTTTTTCGGCGGTATCGAGCCAATTCATCATCAAGCTGCACATCTAAGCTACCCAAAACCGCTTGCAACTGAGGATTTAATTGATCCGCTTGACGGTTAAGTTTTTTCAGGTTGTCCACGGAGGTTTGTTGATTCATCAGACAGATTCCTTAAATTTGCGCGATCTTTGTATAATTTTATTGTGCGATCTTACCTAGGGAGAACGCTTAAGGGAGCAAAATTTGAATAATGTGCTTTTAGGGCAAGTTGGCTGGTTTATTATCGCCAGTTTTTATGGGTGAGTTGTTGCTTTGATCGTGCATCCGCTATTTGAGGACTATATCATTTTAGATTTTCCGATGCTGTTTTCACCCGATCGACCTTGAACTCTTGGGATCGTCTATGGTTTGAGTGGGGGTCTGGGTGGGTCGATCTTGTTGATCGCCCTTGACCAGGACTATATCCTCGGAGGCGATCGCCAACCATTGCCCCCAGAGGATGTGATGCAGATCACTATTTAGCCCTAGATACCATCACAGCAATTATTTGCACCAGGTTACATAATGAAAATGCAGCAGCTACTCAATAACTCTCCGAGGCGATCGCTGTGCTACCGGCTTCCGGCTTCTGGGCGACTAAATTGGCGTGATACCTCTTAAAGCTACACGACGTAAAAAGCTGCTATTTTCAAAGCGTGTTTGCGATCCGCTTAATAAGCTTATCGCCAAGCATCCAGGAGCATGACTAAGTAATTATGATAATTAGACTGGAGATTGTCTATGCTAATTCTTAACGAACAGGAAGTAATATATTGTCAAGTCGTTCGCCCTGGCCGAGGCAAATTTGGTAAACTTTCTGGATTGGCCTATAATAACCGACTTTTTTGTAAAATTGAATCCTATCCCATCACTGAATATAAATCCGCCGTAAATCGAGCCAGAGAACTGTTTGATGAAGAGCAACAACAGGTCATTTTTTTACTGGTCGAAGAAGCTAATGCTTATACGATCTGGCGACACGATCAACAATTGGTTTCTCTAAAAAATTTTAACGCCAGCAAAGATTTTCATCCTCCCATAGACTTTCTAGAGTTATTAGATAAAATTTGTGAAACAAGTTCACCAGCAAAAAACCGAGTTTATGAAATAAAAATCAAAAAATTATCTGGTTAAAAATATCTCGTTATTATTTACTAGATTATTGTTACTAGATTCTTGGTTTTTAACGCTGCCTTAAAAAACAGAAGATAATTAATTTTACAGCTAAAATTAAAGCCAAAATCAGTCTTATTAACTTTGTGTACTCTGTGCCTCTGTGGTTCCAATTGGTTCTAGTTAATATTCAACCCAAAAATATTTACCACAAAGACACGAAGGACACAGAGGAATAACTTATCAGAAATTATCAGAGACTAGAGAAGTACCTCCTCGTCAATGAACAATATGAACAGCGAACAATGAACAATTGTCCATTGTTCGCTGCCTACTGCTGTTCTAACCAAACTTCTAAGTCCGATAAACTTTCAAACTCTAAAATTTCCTCAGTTAGATTTTCCAAATTCCCCAAAGGTAAGTTTTCAATTTTGTTACTGACGGTAGCGGGAATTTCTCCAAACCGCTTTTGCAGTAACCGCATTAATAGGGCGATCGCTTGTTTGATTCGTCCTTGTTGTTCCCCTTGTTCTGCCGCATAAGCAAGTCGTCCCCGTTCATCTTGTAACATGATCCCTCGGCGATCGACCGCTGCCAACTCGTCTACGGTCATATTCGCTTGGTTAGCCAAATTTAGAGCAAAATTTATCTCTGACACTGCCCCCAAACTTTCCGGTATCTCATCTAAACTGGCGGCTTTTTTCAAAAAATAAAGCCACTTATCGCTCAAAGTCTGTAACTCCTCAAGCGTTTGATGGAATTTCGGCAACTCCACAAAGACTAACTGCAATTGATCGTCCAGCAGCTTGAATTTTTTGGTCACTTCCTGAAAAACAAACTTGTTGATCGTATCGGTGGTTTCTTTAAAAAGAATAAAGTCGGTAATTGTCACCGCGATCGCAGGATTGAGCAGAGGATAATCTTCCCCGGTGACTAACTGATTGCTGTAGGCTTTAGCTAGGTTATAAGCCACCCGTTTGTTAAAAGCAGTCATCGCAGCCACTTGCATTTCAATTACTACAATTGACCCGTCAGCTAAAACCGCCTTGATATCCAAAAACGTATCTTTTAAGGTAAGTACCTGACCGGGGTTATAGGGGTTAACAATAGTCAAAGATTGAATTACTTTCTCCCCATCATAGACGATCGCATTGAGAAAGCTGATTAAAATTTCCTTGCTTTGTTCTGAACCAAAGATTTTTTTAAAGGCGTAATCGACCTTGGGATTAATAAATCTCATAATTTCCTCCCGATTTTGCCTGTGCGTGGCTATTCTTATTTTAGCTTAATTTTAGCATAAAGCTTTGGCTTTTTTCACCACAGAGGCACAGAGAAACACAGAAAAACAACTTATCTCAGAATAAAGTAGCGATTTTTTTACAATAAACGGGGGCAAAAAATCTAAAATTAGTCCAATTTAATCGAAAAATAACCATCAAAAAAAACTTTAAATACCTATTGACAAATATAAAAAAATAGACAATAATAATAGTTATAAAGAGATGAAGGCGAATTGGGGCAAATGTAATACAAGCCCAAGCGATCGCCAGGGGCGCCCGGCCCGGAGTTGCCCTTCTTAACACCAACAAAAACATCAAGAAAGTTAAGAAATTTTAGGAGCCATCGAGTTCCTCTCCGGGTCAGGCAAATCCCTTTATCGCTTCACAACCGGAGAACCCTCTGGCGGGGGTTCTCCTGGGCATTTTTCGCTATTTTTTCACCACAAAGACACAAAGAACACAAAGGCGATCGCCCCGATTCTTCACTCTTCCAACCCCAACAACTGCAAGGTCTTGGTATCTCTTTGCCCGTGGTAAAATCGATCTAACAATTGCACAAACAGAGAATCCGCAGGTGATACTACGGCAAATAAAGTGGCACAGGAACGCAATTTAAGGTCATCGGGGGAGCCAAAAATTTTATCTGCCGATCGCCCGGTAATGCCTAAAACTGTTGTGGTACATTCAAGTAAGCGATCGCCTAATATCGGATGGGCTAAATAGGCTTTAGTTTCGTCTAGACTTTGGATGGCATATTTTTGTGACATAGCGCTAAAACCCAAGCCTCGATATTGGGGGAAGATGTACCATATCCAGTGCGATCGCTTCTGACCGGCTTTGAGTTCGGCTAAGGCGCGATCGTAGGTTGTAGCTTGTGCGTCCAGGAAACGTTTTAGATTGTACGGATCGCTGTTCATGTTAGGTCTTGCAGTGAGTTAGACGGCAGGGAATAACGCCGCACTGATTGATTATACTGTCACCCCGTCAGACTTGCTAAAGGAGAAGATTGGTGGTGGGGTAGAATTGCCATAGCGATCGCCTATCTCTTGCCTATTTCAAAATAAAATAGCGATTCCCTCTGATCCGTTGCCTATTTTTTTCACCACAAAGACACAAAGGACACAAAGATAAAACTTATCAGAAAATAAAATAGCGATTTTCTCCGGGACGCTGCGCGATCGCCTCTCAAACTCAGTTGATATACTTCTTCACAAATTCCGATGGGGTTAAAGATTCAAATTCTCCGGTTTGAGGAATGGCCATTATCTACCTTGGTGGTTTTTTGATTCACGCTCTTGAGATATTTCTCGTTTAATATCCTGGACTAGATTAATAATTTTTTCCTTTGAATCATAGCCTGCTTCGGTAAAAGCCTGTTTTAATTCTTGCTGCAATTCTTCGGCTGACATCAGATTTTTTCTTACTGGCAAATCGGTTTCTTCAAACAGAATAATTACTCGAACTGACCTCTGTGCAGTCCCTTCAATTGGTTGGTCTAAAGATAATTGACCGGATGGATCAATTTTTCCAGTAGTCGTAATTGCTTTCATATTTATAATTTTGCTGTTAGGTCTGATGAGGAGTTATCAAGCGGATTATATCACTCATTTTCATAAGGTCATAGATCGCCCATCCGTTGCCTATTTGAAAATAAAATAGCGATTCCCTCCGGGACGTTGCCTATTTTTTTCACCACAAAGACACAAAGAAACACAAAGAGAAAAATTATCGGAAAATAAAATAGCGATCGCCCATCCGCTGCCTATTTGAAAATAAAATAGCGCTCGCCTCAACAAAAATTATCAGTCAAAAAAAATGGGGTTATAAAAGCTTTATTTGCCTGTTCTTGTACCTCTTCGGGAAGCTGAATTAATTTCTTCCGAAAAGTTTTCGTCATACTTGAATTCATGGTTTTGGAGGAAAAACATCATCAATTGAATCAATGTCACCAGCGGCAATTTCTTGATGTACCATTTCCGCGATTCGATCCCATTGCTCATCTGTGGTAGCTTGAAATCGAGATTTCCATGCTTCCTCGTCTTCTAGGGCGTGTCATCAATTGGAAGACTTGACAAAAAGCAGGAGAAATGCAGAGGTAGAAGCAGAAAACTTTTTAGATCATCAGGTGAATTATGCGCCGTTACGCTCTCAGAGACGACCAATGGGAAAAAATTGAGCCTCTGCTTCCGGGCAGAAAAGGACATGTCGGAGTTACGGCCAAAGATAATCGTCTCTTTGTTGAAGCAGTTCTCTATCGCTATCGTGCCGGTATTCCTTGGCGTGATTTACCCGACAGATTTGGTGATTTTAGGGTGATTCACACTCGATTTAGTCGTTGGTGTCGTTCTGGGGTGTGGGAGAATATCTTCGAGTTACTGGCAGAAGATGCGGATGATGAATATGCCATGATTGATAGTACGATTGTGCGAGCCCATCAACACAGTGCCGGGGCGGAAAAAAAGGGGGAGAAGACCAAGCCATTGGACGTAGCAAAGGGGGGTTGAGCACTAAGATTCATGCCACTTGTGATGCACTGGGGAATCCGACCGGATTTCATTTAACTGCGGGGCAAGCCCATGACTTAGAGGGAGCGGATGTCTTGTTACCAGAGATAGAAGCGGAGGCAGTTTTAGCAGACAAAGCATATGATGCAGATGAGCGAGTTCGAAAGCGATATCTTCCGCCAAAAAATGTGAGGCGGTGATTCCCTCAAAAGGGAATCGCACAGTCTCTTACCCATATGACAAAGAGCTTTATAAAGCCCGTCATTTAATTGAGAACTTTTTTGCCCGTCTGAAGCAATATAGAGCGATTGCAACTCGTTATGATAAGACTGCTCGTAATTTTTTAGGAGCAATTTATCTCATCGCTTCTGTCATTTGGCTTAATTGATGACACGCCCTAGTTCAGCCAGCCAACGACTGGCAATGGTATTTTGTTCATCTATGGGAAGTTTCTCGATTTGGGCGGTAAGCGAAGCCATGCCCGAAGGGCGATCGCTTTTTGAAGTAACTCAGTCATATTTGATTCAAACCTTAAATCATGGTGGGTTACAGATTATTCTCATTTTACCATTGCTCAAAAAAAGCTAACTTACCTCATCTTTCCTCTATTTGAAAATAAAATAGCGATTCCCTCCGGGACGCTGTGCGATCGCCTCTTATCCTCACGCTGATCCGTTGCCTATTTTTTTCACCACAAAGACACAAAGGACACAAAGGCGCCCATCCGTTGCCAACCAACAACCAACAATCAACAATCAACAACGATCCGTTGCTTATCGGAAAATAAAATAGCGATCGCTTTCTCCCTACACTTCCGACACTAAATATAGGCAATGATCTAAAATTAAATAAGTTATTTTACAGGATTTAAGCCTTTGTGCGAAAGAAGAGAGTGAAAAGGAGGCTTGCTATCTCTATCTTTAAAATATCTCCATGTCATTACCCATCCTCCGATCAATATTCCGATGCTCATCATCACTCCAAGAAATCCATCCAATATCTCACTCTCTAAGTCTACGTCCAACAGATACAGACTAAAGAAACCAACAAATACCAATGGAACTAATATAGAAACTAATAATATAGAAACTAATATATAGTACCCCACATAAAGAAACACATCATAACACAAAACCAAAAAAGAAGGCATCATACCACGAAAACACAAAAGTGCAGTGGTAGGAAGATACCCGTGGAGCAGATTATAAGAAGGGAATTGATTTTTATTCAAGGCAAGATACTCGTTACTCTTATTCATCCACACTCCTTGTTTACGCCAGCCAACGAAATCGCCAAAAACTTCCCAGATTTTCTTGTTATATTTTTTCGTTCCGCCCAGTTTTTCATAAATTCGGGCTTGAACAGAAAAGCCAAAGTGACCGTTTGAATATTCTACCCACAGATGATCGATAGTGCTTAAATCTTTAGCGGGAAAATTCTCAATGTCTTTACGTCGGATAAATGGTAAAGACTTTCGATTCATTACTTCCAGCATCTTTTTAGCGGTTTCTTCGTCTGCTTCTTGCCATTTTCCCTCTGCCAAGAGGTCGCGTAGATGAGTATAGTCAATGCCCTTATCACTTTCGAGAACCACATTCCGATTATGTTTTGCAGACCTTGGGGGATTGAGTGCCGCTAAAACTTCCTCGGCTGATTTATAGCGCTGATCGAGACTTCGTTGCAGCATTTTATCGAGAATTTGAGCCAGTTCATCACTGATGGCTTCAGGTAAACGATCGCGCCACAGCCATTTGTCTTCATAGGCATCAAACAAGTCACGAGGATTAACCCCAGTTAACAAGTGAATGCAGGTGGATCCTAAACCGTAGATATCGCTGGCAAATGTAGCTTTTCCTAAAGACTGTTCAGGAGACTGATAACCCGGTGAACCGATCGCGGTTCCCACAGACAAAGATGGATCGGTCACGAATTTAGCCGCCCCAAAGTCCACTAAAACCAAAGCCCGATCGCTATTTCTACGAATAATATTTTCTGGCTTGATATCTCGGTGAATCACTTGTTTTTCGTGACAAAATTGCAGCACTGGTAACAAATCAGCCAGTAGTTCTTTGATTTGCTCTTCTGTGAAGACGTTTCGCTCAAGTTCCTTTTGTATGTTTTCCCCGTCGATAAACTCCTGGACTAAATATTGGCGTCCTTCTTGAGTAAAATAAGCAAACAGTTCGGGAATTTGAGGATGGGAACCCAAAGTCTCTAATCTTTTTGCCTCAAAATTGAATAATTCAGCGGCTTTTTCTTGGTTAGCGGTGCCTTGAACTTGGGGTAAAAACTGCTTAATCACACAAAAAGGTTTGGATGGCTTGTCTTCATCACAAGCTTTAAAAGTGCGACCAAAGCCGCCTTCTCCAATCATAGATAGAGCACGATAGCGATCGCGCAGGAGCAATTTCCCGCCACACTTTTCACAAAACTGATTCTCTGCCCGGTTTTGCTTCAGGCAATTAGGATTAAGGCATTGAGTCATCATATTGGCGTTGATATTTCTTTAAACTTGGGGCGATGGATCGCGATCGCCGGAATCAGAAGCCGATCAACCACCAAGCCCCCCATAATTATAGAGCGATTCAATCCGATATATGACATTGCAACAGCCATCTGTCATAGCTAATCCTGACGCTAATTCGTTGCTTATCCTTATCCGTTGCCTATTTTTTTCACCACAAAGACACAAAGAACACAAAGTCGCCCATTCGTTACCAATCAACAACCAACAACCAACAACCAACAATCAACAACCAACAACCAACAACGATTACCGGAATGTAACCTAGACTACCTTTCCTCATTTCTAACTCATAGTCAAATCACCGCGAAACCCAGACAAGACCAGACCCATAGCAGAAGTCCCACCCCTAAAAATGTGAAACGAGGCACAAAACCTGATAAATTTACCGAGTATCGGCAAGCAAAATTTATCAATTTATGAAAGTTTTAGTCATTGGTGGTGACGGTTACTGCGGTTGGGCAACCGCCCTCTACCTTTCCAACCGAGGTTATGAAGTAGGCATATTAGATAGTTTGGTGCGTCGGCACTGGGATTTGCAACTGGGTGCGGAAACCCTGACCCCGATCGCCCCCATCCAACACCGGATCCAACGGTGGCATGACCTGACCGGCAAACATATCGATCTGTTTATTGGGGACATCACCAACTACGATTTCCTAATCAAATCCCTGATCAAGTTTGAACCAGAGGCGATCGTTCACTTTGGGGAACAGCGATCGGCTCCCTTCTCCATGATCGATAGAGAACACGCGGTACTCACCCAGACAAATAATGTGGTGGGAAATCTGAATATTCTCTATGCCATCAAAGAACATTTCCCCGACTGCCACCTAGTCAAACTGGGGACAATGGGCGAATATGGCACGCCTAATATTGATATTGAAGAAGGCTATATCACCATTGAACATAATGGCCGCAAAGATACCCTGCCCTATCCCAAACAACCGGGTAGTTTCTATCACTTAAGTAAAGTCCACGACAGCCATAACATTCACTTTGCTTGTAAGGTTTGGGGTCTGCGGGCTACCGACTTAAATCAGGGCGTCGTTTATGGCGTTCTGACCGATGAAACTGGCATGGATGAAATGCTAATTAACCGTCTAGACTACGATGGCGTATTTGGGACGGCGTTAAATCGTTTCTGCATCCAAGCGGCAGTGGGACATCCCCTAACCGTCTACGGTAGTGGCGGACAAACGCGGGCTTTCTTGGACATTCGGGATACGGTGCGTTGTATTGAATTAGCATTAGGAAATCCCGCCGAACGGGGTGTATTTAGCCACCCAGCCGCACCCGGTGAATTCAGAGTCTTTAACCAATTCACGGAAATGTTCAGTGTCAAAGACTTGGCCATGAAAGTGAAACAAGCAGGGGTATCTTTGGGACTAGATGTAGAAGTTCATAACATTGATAACCCACGGGTAGAAAAAGAGGAACATTACTTTAAAGCCAAAAACACAAATTTACTCGATTTGGGCTTAAAGCCTCACTATCTCTCGGATTCGCTGATTGATTCGCTGCTGAAATTCGCGATTAAGTACAAAGATCGCGTGGATCAAAAACATATTCTGCCCAAAGTTTCTTGGCGGCGCTAACATGAATCAGGGAAAATTAATCAGGGAAAATCGCTCAATTTTCCCTGATTAATCTTGCCAGAAAACGGTTATTTTCTGAAGCCAACATAATAAATAACATAATAAATATTATGGCTTCAGACAAACCGCAAAAAATATGTAGTTAATTTTTCTCGTTCAAAGAATCAAAAGGATTACCACGCAGTCAACGAGAAAAATTAACTTTAGTCCAAGATTAGCGCCGAATATCAGCAATAAATTATCCCAGGCAATATTCACAGCAGCAATATTCACAGCAGCAATATTCACAGCAGCAATATTAAAGACGCAACCCCATGCGAATCGCTCTTTTTACGGAAACTTTTCTACCTAAGATTGATGGGATTGTCACCCGTCTTTGTCAGACGATCGATCATCTCCAAAGATTTGGCGATCGCGTCTTAATCATCTCACCGGATTATGGCATTCAAGACTACAAAGGCTCCCAAGTCTATGGAGTCAGTGGTTTTCCCTTACCCATGTACCCAGAATTAAAACTGGCGCCCCCGAATCCTTCCATTCGTCCAGTGTTGGAAAAATTCCAGCCGGATTTAATCCATGTAGTCAATCCGGCAATTTTGGGTCTAGGGGGCTTGTATTACGCCAAAACCATGAAAATTCCCCTGGTGGCGTCATACCATACCCATTTACCCCAGTATTTGCAACATTATGGCCTGGGTATCCTGGAACCCTTGTTGTGGGAATTGCTCAAAAGCGCCCACAATCAAGCGGATCTGAATCTCTGTACTTCCACGGCAATGGTCAAAGAATTGCGATCGCACGGCATTGAAAGAGTCGATTTATGGCAACGGGGAGTAGATACCGAACTATTTCAACCGGAATTAGCCAGTCCAGAAATGCGCGATCGCCTCAGCCAAGGCCACCCAGAAAGTCCTCTACTATTATATGTAGGTCGTCTCGGTGCCGAAAAAGAAATCGATCGCATCAAACCCATCCTAGCGGCCATTCCCGATGCTCGTTTAGCCCTAGTCGGTGATGGCCCAAACCGCCAACAACTGCAAGAACATTTTGCCGGAACGCCCACTAACTTTGTCGGCTACCTGCGGGGTAAAGAACTTGCCAGCGCCTTTGCCTCTGCGGATGCCTTCATCTTTCCCTCCCGTACCGAAACCTTGGGCTTAGTCCTACTCGAAGCAATGGCTGCCGGTTGTCCCGTAGTAGCTGCCGCCAGAGGGGGCATTTTGGATATTGTCACCGATGGCGTGAACGGCTATTTATTTGACCCGGAAGCGGAAGACGGGGCAATTCTGGCCACCCAAAGGTTATTAGCCAACCAAAAAGAACGAGAAACCCTGCGTCAAAATGCCCGCCAGGAAGCGGAACGGTGGGGCTGGTCAGCGGCAACTGCCCAACTCCGTCGGTACTATCAATCGGTGATGGCTGTTGAATCATTGCCGAATGCGGCATAACTTCCCGATCCAGCGATCGGCAATAAAACCAGAAACCGGGTTTCTGCTGTGAAGTCCAGAGTTAACTGTTTCTTACAAAAAAGAAACCCGGTTTCTGAATGTTGCCAAGTTTCTACTGCCCACAGCCTAGACCCTACATCATCTAAGCTATGCTGGATAATAAAAATACCTCGGATACTTCCCCATGACCTTTTCTAATGCTGGTAGTGTTTTAGCTAGGCTGACGCAAGTGAATCAAACCGGCGTTCTGGCTAATTTAGTCAAAAAACTGCCAGTGGGAGAATTTGTCTGTCTGCTGGATTTTATTACCGCAGAATTTCAGCAATATCTCAGAGCACTGGATTTGATTGAGAATGAATCCCTAGAAAATATCCTGGAGCAAATTTTAGATGCGTTAACTCTAAAAATTGGCCAAATCCTGAAAGCGGAAAAAACTACAATTTTCTTAGTAGATGACCAAAGACGGAAACTTTGGTCAAAAATTACCGATAATGAAACTGGGCAAACCATAGAAATCAGTAAGCCAATCAATATTGGCATCTTGGGTTATGTGGCCAAAACTGGCAAAGGTGTCAATATTAGCGATGCTTACAATCATCCTTTATTTAATGCAGAAGTCGATGAAGCCCTAGGAACTACGGCGGAAAATTTGCTATGTATGCCAATTTTTAGTCGGAAAGACGAGACGAATGCTTTGGCGGTGGTGCAACTTTTAAACAGAACCGATCGCCTACCTTTTGACGACCGGGACGAGGAAGAATTCCGGGAATTTGCTCAGGCGATCGGGATTATTCTCGATAGTTGCCAATCTTTTTATATGGCAGCGAGAAATCAAAGGGGAGTAAATGCCCTGGTGAAAGCCACCACAACCTTGGGGCAAAGTCTAGATTTAGAAACCACTTTACGCGCTGTGATGGATCAAGCCAAAGATTTAATGCAAGCCGATCGCAGCACCTTATTTTTACTCAGTAAAGAAACCAACGAACTTTGGACAAAAGTAGCCAAAGCCGATGGCAAAACCATGATGGAAATCCGCATTCCTGCCGATAAAGGAATTGCTGGATATGTAGCATCTACCGGCCAAACTTTGAATATTCCCAATGCTTATCAAGACCCGCGTTTCGATCCGAGTACCGATGAACGGACTGGATATAAAACCCGGAATATTCTTTGTATGGCGGTCTTTAATGCCCAAGGCAACTTGATTGGGGTAACTCAACTAATTAATAAAATTAAAGGCAATTTTACCACTGCCGATGAAGCGTTTTTAAGAGCTTTTAATGCTCAAGCAGGCATGGCCTTAGAAAATGCTCAGTTATTTGAAAGTGTGATGGTAGAAAAGCAGTATCAAAAAGATATTTTAGAAAGTCTTTCTGATGCGGTTATTTCTACGGATATGCTGGGAATAATCGTGACGATTAATGAAGCCGCGATCGCCTTGTTGGGGTGTCCGACTAAGGGAGAACAGGGAAAAGAACAGTTACTAATTTGGCAGCAAAAATTAATCGGGCGCTTACTGTGGGAAGTAGTACCCATTGAAAACTTACGCTGGCGTTTAGAAGATAGTTTAAAAAATGCCGCCAAACATTATGTCCCAGAGCAAAGTTTAACCGTGGGATTATATATAGAATCCAGAGAACAAATTTTTCATACCAGAGATATTTGTGAACGGTATAGTTTAGCAATTAGCGATCGCATAAATCCTGAAGTTTATCTCCTCTGGAATGAATCCTCAGAATTCGTACATCAACCCAGAATTGATGCCAGTCAAATTGAAAAAATCGAACGCAGTATTAATCTAACCGTTAACCCGTTAACCAACCCGGAAGGGGGAGTGCGCGGGGGCTTAGTGGTACTAGAAGATATCAGTCAAGAAAAAAGAATGAAAACCACCATGTATCGTTACATGACCCCTGGAGTTGCGGAAAGAGTAATGGCTTTGGGTGAAGATGCTTTGATGGTCGGGGAACGCAAAGAAGTGACTATTTTATTTTCTGATATTCGCGGTTATACCACCCTGACGGAAAACTTTGAAGCGTCTCAAGTGGTTTCTTTATTAAACCAATATTTTGAAACAATGGTGGAGGCGGTGTTTAATTATGATGGCACCTTAGATAAATTTATTGGTGATGCTTTAATGGCGGTATTTGGGGCACCTTTACCGATCCAAGATCATGCCTGGAAAGCGGTGCAGTCTGCCTTGGATATGCGATCGCGCCTCAAGGAATTTAACGATCGCCAAACCGAGCATAAAATTGCCATTGGCATTGGCATTAGTTCCGGGGAAGTAGTTTCGGGAAATATTGGCTCCCAAAAACGCATGGACTATACAGTAATTGGCGATGGAGTTAACCTAAGTTCTCGCTTAGAAAGCATCACCAAACAATACCATTGTGATATTATTTTAAGTGAATTCACTTATCAATTATGCCGCGATCGCATTAGAGTCAGGGAATTAGATAAAATTCGGGTAAAAGGCAAAAAACAAGCGGTCAGCATCTATGAACTAATTGGATTAGCCAGCCATCCTTTAGCACCAGAAATGACAGAATTTCTGGAAATTTATGCCCAGGGGCGTAATGCCTATATGAATCGCAATTTTCAGCAAGCCTTAGAACTATTCCAAAAAGCTCAAGGATTGCAAGAACAAGACCGAGCGGTAAGCTTACATATTCAGCGATCGCTCAATTATATTCAATTACCCCCGCCGGATTCTTGGGATGGGGTGCATACCATGACAACTAAATAATCATAAATTGCTCTAAAAATCAAGATATTTAATCAAATTTTATTAGCGACAAACCGAGGATCGGCTGAATTCCCAGATATATGCCCAGATATATGCCCAGATATATGCGGTGACGCTTTTACTAAAGCAAAATTCAAGAACTCATGGCAAAAAAAATTCAGAACCGATCAAAATTTGCCCTGGTTATGGCAGAATACAGGCGAGATCCATTATTTAGGGACAAAAACCTAACCTTGTCTTATGGCCGATATGCAAAAACTTTACGAAGGTAAAGCCAAAATTATTTATTCTACCGAAGATCCAGAAATTTTGCTGACACACTTTAAAGATGATGCCACCGCATTTAATGCCCTGAAACGTGGCACCATCATCGGCAAAGGTGAAATCAACTGTCGAATGAGCACCGAACTGTTTCAACTGCTGGAAGCGAAAGGCATTCCCACCCACTGGATTGACCAACCCGCCCCGAACCAAATGCGGGTGCGACGGGTGAAAATTGTCCCCGTGGAAGTGGTAGTGCGGAACATTGCCGCTGGTAGCCTTTGCAAGCAAACGGGTTTGCCCTTGGGTACGGTCTTGAAACATCCTTTGGTGGAATTCTTCTATAAGAATGATGAATTAGGAGATCCCCTGTTAACCCGCGATCGGCTTCTATTATTAGAACTGGCAACACCAGAAGAACTCGATCAACTCAAAACAATGACTTTACAAATCAATGAAATACTCACGGAATTTTTCCACCAGTGTGGCATTACCCTAGTGGATTTCAAACTTGAATTTGGTATAGATGTCAACGGCAAACTGTTGCTGGCTGATGAAATCAGTCCCGATACTTGCCGACTTTGGGATGAAGGGGAAACGGATCAAACCAAACGCATCATGGATAAAGACCGATTTCGCCAAGATTTAGGCCAAGTAGAATCGGCTTATCAAAAAGTGCTAGAACGAGTTTTAAACAGTAAAACTCAAGGGTAAAACCGCAAACATTCATCCGGACAACTTAAACAGAAAGCCGAAATAGGTGAATAACCTAAAATCACTTTTAAGTTGTCATGTTCAGTGCCAAAAGTCCTTAATTAAAGTGCTTAATTTTGGCTAATTATGAGCTTAATTATCGCTTTTGGCGTTTTGGCTTAGTTTTGGCTTCAGTTTGGTCAATTTTTGGCTTAGTTTTGGCTTAGTTTTAGCTTAATTTTAGCTTAATTTTAAATGGTGTGAAGGTGTCGGAAAATAAAACAATGCGCTTATCTACGCTGTTGGGAGCCGTATTCACTGCCTCAACAATTTTGAGTGTTCAGCACCCTGCTAAGGGTGAAACCTCAAACCCAACCGTTAATTCGGATAACTCCTTGGTCAGCCCGGTTGAGCAGACCGACCACCACAAAACAGTGGATTCAGCCTTGGGAGAACGATCAAAGGATTCCTCGATCGGTTCTCAGGAGCCGCCGCAGACCGAGGAGTTTGCTCCCATCAGTCTCTCAGTTTTCCCTCCAAGTAGTTTAAATTCTGTAGAGTCATCGTCATCCCTGGCTGTGAATTCTGGCAATGACTTATTGTTCAAGACTGAGTTCTCAGCCGTTGAGCCATTTCTGGGGGCTATCCCTGAGATTTCCCTAGAGATGAATCCGTTGCCCTTGGTGGGGCAAGCGAATCCAGAAACTGGTTTTTCTTTGGCAGAAAACCAGACCATATCTGCCACTAAGTTGTTGGCTCAAGAAACTTCGCCCCAGTCCACTCCGGCAAGTGAACCGGCAGAGAATGAGTCCACAACCCCAGCCGAAGCAACTCCCGCAGGGGCAACCCCAGCCGAAGCAACCCCAGCCGAAGCAACTCCCGCACCGGCAACTCCCGCAGGGGCAACCCCAGCCGAAGCAACTCCCGCACCGGCAACTCCACAAGCGGAACCCTTCTCTCCCGGTGGAACACAACAGCCCGGGCAGCCACAGCCTACGCCGACCAACCCTAGGCAAACCAATCCTAGGACTCCCACGCCAGTATCTCCAGGGAATCAGCCGGATGTATTGGTGGCAGAGGTGGCAGTGAGTGGGGTATCTGGAGAACTGGAAGATGAGATTTATCGGGTAATTTCTTTAAGACCGGGACGAACCACCACGCGATCGCAACTCCAAGAAGACATTAACGCGATTTTTGCCACGGGATATTTCTCCAAAGTGCGAGCGGAACCCGAAGATACCCCTCTCGGTGTCCGAGTCACCTTTGTCGTAGAAGCCAACCCCGTGCTGACGAGGGTAGAAGTAACCGGCAATAGCGTACTGCCCCAGAGTGAAATATCCGCCGCATTTGAAAATCAGTACGGCAAAATCATTAACTTTCGGGACTTACAACAAGGAATCCAACGATTAAATAATTGGTATCAACAAAATGGCTACATTTTGGCTCAAGTGATTGATGCCCCGGAAGTCAGTCCTGATGGCTTGGTGACATTAGAAGTAGCCGAAGGAACCATTGAAAGTATCGAGATTCGGTTCTTGAATAAAGATGGCGAGGCCGTCGATGAAAATGGTGAACCGATTAAAGGTCGCACCAAAGAATACATCATCACCAGAGAACTCGGACTGGAACCGGGCGGGGTGTTTAACCGATCGCTCGTAGAAAGAGACTTGCAGCGGGTCTTTGGTTTAGGCATCTTTGAGGACGTGCAACTGTCTCTGAATCCCGGTACAGACCCCCGGAAGGTGGTCGTAGTAGTGAATGTGATTGAAAAAAATACTGGCTCGATCGCCGCTGGTGCCGGGGTCAGTTCCGCCAGTGGCTTATTTGGCACCGTCAGCTATCAAGAACAAAACCTGTTTGGCCGCAACCAGAAATTTGGCGCGGAAGTCCAAGTGGGTGAGCGAGCCCTGTTGTACGACATCAGCTTCACCGATCCTTGGATTGCGGGTACGGAAAGGCTTTCTTATACAGTGAATGCTTTTCGGCGTCGTTCCATTTCTTTAATTTTCGATGGCGGCGAAAACGAAGTCACCTTGGAAAATGGCGATCGCCCCAGATTACTGCGACTCGGCGGTGGCGTCAGCTTTTTCCGTCCTTTAGCTCGCAACTGGCGGGGTTCTCTGGGATTGCAATATCAACGAGTCAGTGTTAGAGACGGGGATGGGGATATTACCCCCCGCGATGAACTGGGCAACCTACTCAGCTTTAACGAAGACGGGCAAGATGACCTGATCACCTTCGAGTTGGGAACAGTTTATGATGGCCGCAATAGCGCCCAACAACCGACACAAGGGTCGGTCTTGCGTCTGAGCAGCGAGCAATCAATTCCCGTGGGCAGCGGCAGTATTTTCTTAAATCGCCTCCGAGGTAGCGTCAGTCATTATGTTCCAGTAAATTTAATTCGCTTCTCCCAAGGCCCACAAACCTTTGCGGTGAATTTCCAAGCGGGAACGGTAATTGGAGACTTACCCCCTTATGAAGCCTTTTCTCTCGGCGGCAGCAGTACCGTGCGCGGATACGGGGAAGGCGAACTGGGTACTGGTCGGAGTTACGTTCAAGCCACCGCTGAATATCGTTTTCCGGTTTATTCATTAGTTGGCGGAGCGTTATTTTTTGATGTGGGTTCTGACTTGGGAACCGGCAGTGAAGTGGACGGCGACCCCGCAGGAGTCCGGGGTAAGCCCGGTGAAGGGTTTGGCTATGGTCTGGGAATTCGCGTCCAGTCTCCCCTAGGGGCAATTAGAGTTGATTACGGTTTCAATGATGAGGGTGATAGTCGTTTCCACTTTGGCATTGGAGAGAAATTCTAATGTATGAATTAAAAAGAGGGAAAAAGTCTGGGCAGGGCGGGAAGGCAATATTCTCCGTTCCCTATTCCCCGTTCCCTGTTCCCCAAATGACTTTGGCCGCAGGGTTTGAACTGTCTGGGGTGGGTTTACATACAGGGAATTTCACCACGGTCAAAGTGCTGCCTGCCCAGAAATCATCCCTTGCGGACTCCTGGCGTTACTTTGTCCGGGTTGATTTGCCGGGAAAACCCGCGATCGCCACTCATGTAGATGCAGTCCATCAAACCACCCTTTCTACGGAGTTAGCCAGTGGTGAGGCTAGGGTGAGAACCGTAGAACATCTCCTCGCAGCCTTAGCGGGAATGGGGGTTAGCCACGCCAGAATTGAAATTGATGGCCCGGAAGTGCCGCTGTTAGATGGGTCAGCCCTACCTTGGGCGCAAGAAATTCTCCGGGTGGGACTGGTGCCCGCCACCCAGTTCAAAACTCCACAAGACCCAACCAACTCCCTGACCCTGCCCAAAAATCCCCTGCCCAAAAAGCTTAAGACTCCGGTATGGGTGCGCCAAAATGATGCCTTTGTCGCCGCGTTACCAGCGGATGAACTGCGCTTTAGTTATGCGATCGATTTTGATTTACCGGCGATCGGTCGGCAGTGGTATAGTTGGTCGCCAGATCGCGCCAGGGGGCAGGAGGGATTTCGCGAAAGCTTTATGGCAGAAATTGCCCCCGCTCGGACTTTTGGGTTAGCCCACCAAATTGACCAACTGCGAGCCGCCGGTTTAATTAAAGGTGGCAGCTTAGAAAATGCCCTGGTTTGCAGCCCATCTGGTTGGCTAAATCCGCCCTTGCGGTTTGCAAATGAACCAGTCCGTCATAAAATTCTAGACTTAGTGGGAGATTTGAGCTTGCTGGGCAGCTTTCCCGTAGCTCATTTTGTGGCCTATAAAGCCAGCCATCACCTACATATCAAACTTACTCGCTTACTTAGTAAAGCTTGATTTAAGCTTATGTCTAAAACAATTGAGCAGCAAACCACTGCTCGTGAGACAACGGATCTGGGTGAAAAAAAATTGTCTGAAGATATTGCTAGAGAAACTGTCTGCTTTAATGTGGAAGAAATCCACAAGTTGCTCCCTCATCGTTATCCTTTTGCCCTAGTGGATCGAATCATTCAATATGTCCCTGGGGAATTGGCGGTGGGAATGAAAAATGTCACTTTTAATGAGCCGCATTTTCAAGGACATTTTCCCGGAAAACCCATTATGCCTGGGGTGTTAATTGTCGAGGCAATGGCTCAAGTGGGGGGAATTGTTCTGAGTCAACATCCTGAATTACCTCATGGGAAAATTTGGTTGTTTGCTGGAATTGATGAGGTGCGCTTTCGGCGTCCGGTGGTGCCGGGAGATCAGTTGAAAATGACCACAAAACTGCTGGTGGTAAAGCGCAAGCGGGTCGCCAAAATGGAGGCGATCGCCTTAGTCGATGGCCAGAAAGTTTGCGAAGGAACTCTGATGTTTTCCTTGGCGGACTGACCTCCGCATTGGCAAAAAAATAGCATATTTGTTGTTTGTTCTTTGTTGTTTGTTCTTTGTTGTTTGTTCTTTGTTGTTTGTTCTTTGTTGTTTGTTCTTTGTTCATCAACCAAAGAATCCCTACCCAAAGAATCCCTACCCAAAGAATCCCTACCCAACAACAAACAACAAACAACCAACAACTTTGTTAATAATTAATATGATTCATACAACAGCAAGTATTCACCCGGAAGCCGAGTTAGATCCAACGGTAGAAGTTGGCCCGTTTTGTGTGATTGGGAAAAACGTAAAAATTGGCAAAAACACCAAAATTTATAGCCATGTGGTGATTGATGGCCATACAGAAATTGGCGAAGACAATCGGATTTTTCCCGGTGCCGCGATCGGCACCGAACCTCAAGATTTAAAATATAAAGGAGCGATCAGTTTTACCAAGATTGGCAATGGCAATACGATCAGAGAATATGTGACAATTAATCGAGCCACAGGGGAGGGAGAAAGCACAACCATTGGCGATCATAACCTGCTGATGGCTTATGCCCATGTAGCCCATAATTGCGCGATCGAAAACCATGTAGTCATGGCCAATTCGGTGAATATGGCTGGTCATGTTCACATTGAATCACGAGCGGTGATTGGTGGGGTGACAGGAATTCATCAGTTTGTGCATATTGGCCAACTGGCTATGATTGCCGGATGCAGTCGCATTATCAATGATATTCCTCCTTATATGTTAGTAGAAGGATCGCCATCGCGAGTTCGCGTCCTGAATACCGTGGGGCTGAAACGGGCAGGAATTAGCGCGGAAGAAAGTCAATCTTTGAAAAAAGCTTTTCGGATTTTGTATCGCTCTGGATTGTCTTTAAAAGAGGCATTAGAACAGTTAAATTTAATTCCAGAAAATCCATATTTAACCCATTTATCTGACTTTATCACCCAGTCATTAACAGAGGATAGACGCGGACTGACTCCTGGAAAGTTTGAGAATAAGATTAAAAATATTTAATGAAACCGAAACCAGAAAATGAAGCCAGCATAACTGCGAAAAAGAACCGATCCAAGCGCATTTTTATTAGCACTGGGGAAGTGTCCGGTGATTTGCAAGGTTCTTTACTCATTGAGGCATTAAACCGTCAATTTTTAGCCCCAGGCAAAGATTTAGAAGTTAAAGATTTAGAATCTAAAGATTTAGAATCTAAAGATTTAGAATCTAAAGATTTAGAAATTTTTGCCCTGGGGGGCGATCGCATGGCCGCAGCCGGGGCAACTATTTGGGCGAATACAACCGCCATTGGTTCTGTAGGCATTCTGGAATCTTTGCCTTATATTTTGCCCACCCTAAAACTGCAAGCAAAAATCTACCAATATCTGCAACAAAATACCCCGGATTTAGTGATTTTGATTGATTATGTCGGGCCAAATTTAAGGCTGGGTAATTATATTCGGCGGCATTTTCCCCAAGTGCCGATTGTTTATTATATTGCCCCCCAGGAATGGGTGTGGTCTTTTAATCACAAAAATACCAGCGAAATTGTTAGCATTTGCGATCGCCTCATCGCGATTTTTCCCGAAGAAGCTCGTTATTATCAAGCAAAAGGCGCCCATGTCACCTGGGTGGGTCATCCCTTAATTGACCAGATACAAGGGGCAGCCAACCGGGAACAAGCCCGCGCCGCTTTAGGGATTAATTCTTCCCAGCCAGTGATTGCCTTATTACCCGCTTCGCGACGGCAAGAAATTAAATATTTATTGCCAGTGATGTTGGCCGGGGCTCGGGCTATTCAAGAGCATTTACCCAACGTGCAATTTGTGATTCCTGTGTCCAACCAAATTTATCGCCAAGATATCGAAAAAGCGATCGCTTTATTTAAATTACCAGCCAAAATCTTGACAGGGGAAAACAATCACCTAGGCATCGCTGCCGCAGATTTGGCCATTACCAAATCAGGCACCGTCAACCTAGAAATTGCCTTGTTAAATGTCCCTCAAGTGGTGATTTATCGCCTCAACCCGATTAGCGCCTGGATTTTGGCCAAGCTGCTCAAATTCTCAATTCCGTTTATGTCTCCGGTAAATTTAGTTTTAATGAAATCAATTGTGCCGGAGTTACTTCAAGATCAAGTCACTCCCGCCAATATTGTCCGTGAATCTTTACCATTGCTTCAAAATACCCCCAAACGGCAACAAATCCTCCAGGATTATCAAACAATGCGTCAAGCCCTAGGAGAAATTGGCGCGTGCGATCGCGCTGCCCAATCAATTTTGGCAATTTTAGCCCAGGTTTAGCCCAGAAAAATAGCGGCTAAAAGCTGATTCAATTGGAATTGTCTAATGTCAAGTTTTTTAAACCTTTCTGGCGATCGCTCAAAATTTGCGAAAATCATGTTTCAATATGAAAGCAGTTCTAATTCCCCATATTAAAAGGGTCAAAACTGCTCTATGTTAGATCCATTAGCTCCAGTCGCATAAGTTTTAGCCAGTAAATTTTAGCCAGATCGCCAACTGTGTCATTTACTTCCCCATTTACTCAACCATTTGCTCACAATCTGTCCGGGCATCGGCATCGAACCCGACCGATCGCCGTGGATTTATTTGCCGGAGTTGGCGGATTTTCTCTGGGCATTGAACAAGCCGGATTTGACGTGGTAGCCGCCTTAGACATTGATCCCGTCCATGCAGCGGTCTATTCTTATAACTTTCCTCACACCACAGTTCTCTGTGCCGATGCGACCAAAGTTTCGGCAAAAGCAATTGAAAATGCGGCAATTAGGGGATGGATTTCTCATCCAGTGGAAATCTACCGTCACCGTCCGGTAAAACCGTGGCAGGGTGAAATTGACTTAGTGATTGGGGGGCCGCCAGCAGAGGGATTTTCTCAAACTAATAAGCGGGAATTACAAGACGAGCGAAATGATTTGGTCTTTGAGTTTAGTCGCTTAGTTCGCGAACTGCAACCGCGCTATTTTGTCATGGAAAATGTGACGAACTTATTGGATGCGCCTTACGATGACTTAAGAAAAAAATTATTAGAGGATTTAGCCGCTGGAGGTTATCACATTACCCAGCCGGTTCAAGAGATTAACGCTCGTAACTTTGGGGTGCCCCAAGACCGTAGCCGCTTATTTATCCTTGGCACCCGCATTGGTTATCCGTTGCTAGAATATCCTGAATTTTCTGCTAATGACCCAGACGCGATTCAAGTCACCGTCGGGGATGCGATCGCCGACCTGCCCAATGTCGATCGCTGGCATAAATTACTGGGAACCGATGAACTTCTCCTGACTCCAGAACAGTTGCTTGAATGCGAACAGCGCAGTTCCCAATATGCGCGATCGCTCCGAGGATTAATCCCCGACCCCCACAACTTGGGCTATCCCCGACAGTGGAATCCGCAAATGCTCACCGGCGCCATGCGTACCGTTCACACCGAAGCCTCAGCCAAGAGGTTCGCCACCACACCGATGGGCAAAGTTGAACCCCAAAGTCGGCTCCGTCGCCTCGATATCAATCATGTTTGTCCCCCCTTACGGGCGGGAACCGGCAACGATCGCGGGCGCCACACCTCTCCCCGACCAATTCATCCCAAGCATCCCCGGGTCATCTCCGTTAGAGAAGCCGCTCGCTTACATTCATTTCCCGACTGGTTTCGCTTCCACGCCACCAAATGGCATGGCTTTCGTCAAGTCGGCAATGCCCTACCCCCCTTATTGGCACGGGCGATCGGCGCCAAAGTCGTCCAAAACTTAGAATTACATCCCCTCACCCTACCCCCTGACTCTCCTGCTTTAGAATTAGGCGATCTGCGCTTACTCTGGATGAGTCCGTCAGAAGCCAGTGATTATTGGCAAAAAATTAATTAATGTTGTTAGTTGTTAGTTGTTAGTGCGATTCGTTCAGGCGGAAAGTCTAGGGATAAAACCCAAAACGTGCGTCTGGTGTAGGTTCTGACCTACATAACTCTGGGGGTGTACAGGATAGTCCTGTAGACAAAGATTCCCGGAGGGTTTTTCCTCCGAGGTCATAGACACCTCACCCCACGGTAAAGATTCACTATCTTTACTCGTGAAGCGGGTAGGAAAGCTGATCATCCCTAAGCAGATGGGAAAAATCAGCAAGTCAAGCGCTCATGGGCAGCGAGAGCGAATTCCCGGCTTGAACCCTCTCCAAACAAAAGTAGCGAAACTGCTTGTTACGCTGCGTCCAAAATGGCATAGGGAAAGGTGACGAATTTAACAAGTCAGTCACAAAGGAATCCCAGAAATACCTAGGGGGACAGGGAAGACCCTAAAAGCGCATTCAACCACCACTAGGGAACGAAGTAAACCCATATTTCTCTTACCAGTAATGGTAAGTAGCGATAGTGTGTAAGCGGATGAAATATTGGGAATGGGATGTGGCAAGAAAGCTCTTTTCCGCCGGTTTTGCCAGTGGATATGCAGACGTGCCACGGCTGTGAAGTTAGCGATTATTAGTAAGTCCAAAGGACGCACAAAACCAGTCGCTTACGACATGGTGTGATTTTAAAGGGACAAAGGATGAACGCTATGCCAAACGGGAACGTTTAACGACTTCCCCATTAGGATGCTATTGGTTTAGCAAGCGCAGCTAGGAGCGGAGTGCCGCGAAAGTGGCACGCTCCGTTCTGAATGGGAGGTGGGAGTTGTGAAGCTCCCATCGACCCCTACCGTTGCTCCGTTGCTAGTTCTTATTAAACAAATAACAAATAACAAACAACCAACAAATAATAACCAATAACCAATAACAAAAAAATAAATGCCCAGAACCTACACCCAAAAGTAAATCGCTGTTATAATCATCTGCGGATGTGTGTGTACATGATGTAAGTAAAATGAATCCTCTTGTTAATGCTTTCTTTGTAGGCCGAGCCCTGGCAGAAGTTGTCAATCAGACGATTTCGAAAACCATTACGAATGCCTTAAGCGAACTGGGTAAGTTTGATGCAGAACAACGGGAAAACTTACGCAAGTTTACCGAAGAAGTGATGGAACGAGCCAAGCGAGACGCCGAAGCGGTTAGCTTAGAAAGTACCGGATCGGGCAGCGGGGCGAATGGGTCAGAATCAGAAGATTTACAAGCCACCATTGACGAATTACGAGCAGAAATTGCCCAGGTCAGAGCAGAATTGCAACGTTATCGTAGCAATTCTCGTGCTTGATTAATTATGATAAATTATGGGGATTGTCACTGATAAAATAAAGACTGACAATCGCCGGTTAAACTAATTTAGATACCCTTAGATCCCCTCTGAAAAACGAGTTGCGCTTTTGCCTGTGTCACCTCTAACTGAAACTGATATTCAAAACCGTCAGCGTCCCTTAAATGGCCAACACTTAGCCAAGTCTAACCGGGACGCACAGGCTACTGATGCCGTCGGGATTACCCACTCTTCTGAGAAGAAAACTTACCGTTGGAGTCGGCCAAACTATTCTCGCTTTCAGCGCCGAATTCATATTTGGAGTTGTGTGTTCAGGTTTACCACTGAACTGTGGCTAAATAGCAAACCTTGGAGCTACCCAAACGGATATACCGAAGAAGCGAAAGGGGCGAGACGTCGTAAGCAAGCGATCTGGGTGCGGGAAACTTTCTTGGATCTTGGCCCAACGTTTATTAAACTGGGACAGCTATTTTCTACCCGGTCCGATCTGTTTCCTTCGGAATATGTAGAAGAACTGTCTAAGCTGCAAGATAAGGTGCCTGCCTTTAGTTATGAGCAGGTGAAACAAATTATTCAAGAAGAATTTGGCCGCAGTGTGGATGAATTGTTCCGCAGCTTTGACCCAGTTCCTTTGGCGGCAGCCAGTTTGGGACAAGTTCATAAAGCGCAGCTAATGAACGGGGAAGAAGTAGTGGTCAAGGTGCAGCGCCTGGGCTTACAAAAACTCTTCGGCATTGATTTGGCGATCGCCAAAACCATCGCTCAATACTTTAAAAATCATCCCCGTTGGGGTAAAGGTCGAGATTGGTTGGGCATTTATGATGAATGCTACAAAATTCTCTACGAAGAAATTGATTACCTCAACGAAGGGCGGAACGCGGATACCTTTCGGCGGAATTTTCGCGGGGTAAATTGGGTGAAAGTCCCCCGGGTTTATTGGCGCTATGCTTCCCCCAGGGTCTTGACCCTAGAATATATTCCCGGAATTAAAATAAGTCATTACGAAGCGATCGAAGCCGCTGGACTGGATCGGAGAACTTTGGCCAACCTGGGGGCGGAAGCTTATTTACGTCAACTGCTCAATCATGGGTTTTTCCACGCCGACCCTCACCCAGGCAATATTGCTGTCAGCCCTGATGGTGCTTTGATCTTTTACGATTTTGGCATGATGGGGTCTATCCGCAGAGATATTCGGGAAGGACTGCTGGATCTGTTTTTTGGCATTGCCCAAAAAAATGCCGATAAAGTGGTGACTTCTTTGATAGAATTAGGTGCCCTAGCACCGATGGAAGACCCAGGCCCGGTACGGCGTTCGATCCAATACATTCTAGATAATTTAATGGATCAACCGTTTGAGGAGCAGTCGGTGACACAGATTAGCGATGATTTATATGAAATCGCTTATGACCAGCCGTTTCGCTTCCCAGCCACCTTTACTTTTGTCATGCGAGCCTTTTCTACCTTAGAAGGGGTCGGCAAAGGTCTCGATCCAGAGTTTAATTTTATGGAGGTAGCAAAACCCTTTGCTCTACAGATTATGAGTAATGGCAATGGACTGGATCAATCTAGCTTTTTAGATCAACTAGGTCGCCAAGCAGCGGAAGTCAGTAGTACCGCCTTCGGTTTACCAGGTCGGATTGAGGATACCATTGAAAAATTAGATCGCGGTGACATCCGTTTGCGGATTCGCTCCACGGAAACCGACCGAGTAATCCGACGCCTAGGTAGTATTCAAATGGGTACGAATTTGGCTTTGCTGGTGAGCGCTTTTACCCTATCGGCAACGATCTTATTGGTGAATAATTGGCTATGGTTGGCCGGTGCGATCGCCCTGGTCGCAGTTTTACTGGCAGGTAGCTTAATTCGCCTATTAATGGGATTGGAGCGAATGGATAAAATGCTTTAAGGAGCAATTAATTAGTCCCAAACCATCGATTTTTATCGATTTTTTCTGATTTACTGTCGCCTGATGCTGAAAAAAAATTGAATTATGAAACGCTATTTTGCGGGTCTAACGGATACAGGAGTCGTTCGTTCGGTTAATCAAGATGATTATTATATGGACGAACCGGAGGGACGATTTTTTATCGTCGCCGATGGCATGGGAGGTCATGCGGGAGGTCAAGAAGCATCTCGAATTGCGGTGCAAACGATCAAAAATTATTTACAAAATCAGTGGCATTCCGATAAGAGTTCCGCTGAAATTCTCAATCAAGCTTTTCGCCTCGCGAATGAGACAATTGTTCAGGAGCAACAGCGACATCCCGCATTGAATGATATGGGAACGACCGCTGTGGCGGTGATTTTTCGCGATGACCAGCCCTGGTGCGCTCATGTGGGGGACTCTCGTTTATATCGTCTACGCGGGTCAAAATTGCAGCAAATTACCGACGATCATACCTGGGTGGCGCGGGCAATTCAGGCTGGTCATTTAACTGCCGAACAAGGGCGAAGTCATCCGATGCGTCATGTTTTGGAGCGATGTATTGGTCGCCCGGATCTCCCGGAAGTGACGGTGAATCCGTTTGAGGTGCAAACCGGCGATCGCCTCCTGCTTTGTTCTGATGGCCTGACGGAAGAATTATCCGATGCCGCGATCGCCAATAACCTGAAATCAATTAGAGCCGGGGAAAAAGCGGCGACCACTTTGGTAGACGCCGCCAAAGAAAAAGGTGGACGAGACAATATTACCGTGGTGATTATCACGATTGCTTAAATAGAAGATTCGCCTAGAAAAATATTCATACATCTAATTTGCTGGATAACCCGGAATTGTCATTCTCACCGCCATCGGTCTGGCTCAGGAAATTTATTGTAGAAGAATCTGAATTAAAGAAGCATATGGATTAAAATAGCCCAGGCTATCAAAAAAAGATATATCTAACCGTCGATCCGGCATCGATAATTCGTCGAATTCCCGGAGAATATCCGCCCATTAATGCCCATTAATTATATTTAATTATATAAATTAAATGAATTAAATCGTCAATCAATTGGGCAGATATCAGTCAGAAGAGATCGACTACCCGCCATCAGAAATCCTGCGTCTCTCCTCACCCGTAAGACTCTGACTAAAACCAATTAGAAGTTGTTACCCTAGGTATAAACGAGCGGAATAGATGTTGAGGAAAACAGATGTGGGAATGGTACTGGGATCTGGGTAAACTTGGTTAACTCTGTTGTGAACCAGCGTCAATCCCAGCCAACCTTCCTTGGACGGGATTTTATCAAATCAGTCGCGGAAATCCTCATGTTTAGAAAAATTTTGGTTTCTACAAATTTTACAGACGGTTTACATCGTCTAGGTCAATTTTTGCCGAGTTTGGCCGCCGGTGGAGTCGAGCAAATCGTATTTCTGCATTGTGTTCCCTTTTGGTCAAAAGGTCAGATTCCTCGGGAAGATACAGAGCAAATTAAGAAAGCACAAGATCGCTTGTCTTTCATTACTGAAAATATCCCCAATGGGATGGAAGTGGCGGTAGAAATTAAATCCGGTTTACCCATAGATCATATTCTCAAAGTTGCTCAAACTTATAAAAGTGACGTAGTTGTTGTGGGTACGGAACCGAAAACTTTACTGAGTGACCAACTGTTTGGTGCGACTATTATTGATTTATCGGCTCGGATTAAGGTTCCCCTGATCACTTTTCCTACTCCTTTGTTATATGCCTTGACTGCGGAAGAATTGGATTTACGTTGTCGGCACTTATTGCGCTATGTGGGAATTCCTTATGATGATACGGATGTTTCCCCGCAATTGGTGGCAGAATTTAAACGCTATGCGGCACAACGTCCCGCTAATTCTCTGGAACGTTGTATGCTGATTTGGATTATTGATGCCGGTATTCTGCGCGAGGTGCCGAAAGATTCTTTGCTCAAAGAAGCTCAGGCAAAATTAGGGGCAATCAAAACCGAGTTGGCAGGGTTGAATTTAGAAGTGGATATCGAGGTGCGCTTGGGAGAACCTGTTCCCGATATCTTGGAAATCGCCGCCATGAGTGATATTTGTGCGATCGCCGTGGCGGGTAAAAATTTAGGCGGTTCTTGGGATTGGGTTCGCAATTTCCGGCGCGATCTGCTGCGAGGCAGCAGTCAACCTCTGATCTTTTTCCCCTTACGCTCTTAGAGTTGATTTTGTTGATTAAGAGTCCATATTCATTATCAGAATTGTTGAGGGTTGACGGCTGATGTCTATGCTATTAGGCGTCAACTCAACTGCCATCAATCGCTTCCCCAGCACTGGTTTGTATTCGGGGTGGTCCCGGTTGGGTTAGTCACGTTGGTAGCGCATTCCGGGTAACTGGGATACTAGACCCAATAATTCCAACTGCAACAAGGCGCTGGAAACTTCCCCGGCATTCATCCGAGCTTGTTCCACAATCAGATCAAACGCGATCGCCTCTGAGGGGATGACCTGAAATACTTGTTTTAAATTAGGTTCCAGGTTGATGGCTGGGGTCATGCTGGGTACGGTAGGGGATGGGGTGGGATCCCTGGACGCAATGGCGCGATCGCTTTTTTGAATATTTCTGGTTACCGAATCAGAAAATAGGGACAACTGTTGAGACTGTTGCCCTTGATTCAGGGGGGGCATGGCACCGAGCATCTTCAATAACTCCGCTTCACTGAGAATCATCTCCGCCCCATTTTTCAAAAGTTTTAAACAACCCTGAGAGTTATAGTCATCGATCCGACCGGGCAACACATAAACATCGCGGCAAAATTCATTGGCTTGATGCGCGGTAATTAATGCCCCCGATCGTTCCGGCGCCTCCATGACTAATAAAGCACGGCTGAGTCCAGCAATAATGCGATTCCGCTGAGGAAAGTGGCGGGCGTTGGGGGTAGTGCCCCTGGGGTATTCACTCAATGCCAGCCCTTGCGCCAGAATTTGTTGGTAAAGGCTGCGATTTTCTGCGGGATAGACCACATCAACCCCGGTGCCAAAGACCGCCAGAGTGCGTCCTCCGGCAGCTAAACAGGCATGATGGGCTTCTGTATCAATACCTTTAGCCATACCAGAGGCAATGGTAAAGCCACATTTGGCCAGCAAGGTGGCAATGCGCTGAGTCCAACGTTTGCCATAGTCCGAGGGATTGCGGGTGCCGACGATGCCAATCACTGGGCGGTTGCCCAGATTTTCGTCTCGGTCGATGGTGCCTCGATAATAAAGCAGGGGCGGGGGGTTGGGAATTTGCAATAGCAAACGGGGATAGTCCGGGTCAACCGGCGTCCAAAAGTGGGGATTTTTTTGGCAATGCTGCTGATACAGGGTGTTGGGATAGATCCGCGATCGCTGTTCCATGATGCTGGCGATAATTTTGTGACCCAATCCTTCTACCTCACTTAAGGCAGTTGGTGGCGCTTGCCACGCGACGGCTAAACTGCCAAACTTTTGATTTAAACGATGGAGTGTCACCGGGCCGACCCCAGAAATTTGTGACCAAGCCACCCAAAATATCCGTTCTTGCATCTGTTCTGGCATGGGATACGCCACCCTAGGGACTTCAAAAAAAACGAGCGTACATATAGGTAATGGTTGCCGAAAAAATCGAGGAAACCCCTTCGCTGTACTGCCACCAAGTTTGGGGATCGTACTCCTGGGTAATTACTCAATGCGGGAGTTTACCCAGCCGCGATCGCCTCCCGGCTTCCTCCCCATCCATTTATTATTGGCTTTATTGCCAGTTGTTTTTCTGTAGGAGCGTGGTGGCTGGCAAGTGATTAATCATCGGCGGAAAAGCCGCTAGAAAAACCACAGAAACCGGGTTGCTTCAGAAAATGCCTGACTAGCATGGGGGTTTCTCTTTTAAAAGATAAACCCGGTTTCTTTTTCTGCCTAAAAGCTAGGAGTTTGGCGGTTCTACAGTGAGGCCAAGCCAAAAAGCTAGGGGGTTGGCGGTTGAGCTACAGTGAGGCCAATTACGCAAATGAGCGGAATTTACGGATCGATCGCTGTCAAAGGAGCAGACTGGGGGGACAAGTCCTAAGCCTAGACATAAATGGGTGAGGACTTCTAAAAATCGCCGATCGTGTCCCGGAGATTTGAGATGAGCATGGGCATATTCATGGACGACTAAGCCTAACCAATCTTCAGGGTTAACCCGACCTACATCAATCAGGATGGCGATCGGGTCCAATAAAATATTGCATAAGCCGTCAATGCCAAATCGAGAGGCTAATGGGGCGGCGAAAATTTGAATATTTTGCCGGTGGGCGACGGGAAAGCATTGATGACAGGCTTCCAGATAATCGGTGAGTTCTAAATTAATCGCATCTATATGATCGCCAATCCAGGTGCAGATGCGAGTGTGAAGAAACCGGGTTTCTTCGAGAAACCCGGTTTCTGGATTTAGCGAAATTATCCCCGGTTCTGGGGTAAGCTGACGCACCCGATCTAGGTATTGCCAACCTCGTTGAAACGAATCTGAATTGGTGTTGCTACTGGTAATTTGGCAGGAGGCAACCTCAGAAACCCGGTTTCTCCAAGAAACCGGGTTTCTTTCCGGGTTGCTTTCCCAGTGCGGCGCGTTCATCTCTAATCCCCAATCCCCAATCACTTTTACCACCCCAAAACCGAAGAAAATTTGGCGGTTCCTAATAATTCTTGGCTGGATTCTTTGTTGGCGTTTACTGATTCCGCTTGAGAATTATTGACATCCGCTGATTCTGTGGAAATCCGACTTTCGCTACAAAAAGAGGCGGTACTAAACCCCCCAAAGCGAGTCACCGTGCTAGTCCGCATCCGTAAATTGGGATTGGCAAACCAGAAGCGTTCAATCACACTCATGGTTTCATACTCAGTAATCAGTACCAGTCCACCTTCTTCGTCTATATGATATTGTCCCGCCACTGGGACAATTTCCGCATAGCCCCGTTCTCTTAACATTCGCCCAGTGTTGGGATGATGCGGATCGGGAACGATCGCAAATACGGTTTCCCCAGAATGATTTTCTCCTTCCCTGTCCCAAGCCATCGAACCCTGCCAAGAGACAAAAGCCCCGCCACTGGCTTCCCTGGGATCCACTTCATGGAGTTTACAAATTTCCTGTACTTTTGGATCGTCCCCCGCTAATGCTTCCACGGTAATTTCCGAGTCGCCCATCTCAGCGCGTCTAAATGCCAAATGGTGGGTAGTGCGCTGCGATCGCCATTTTCCTGCACTTTTTTGAAAAAATTCTATCGCGTCCATGAAACTGCTGATGCCTTGTAACTATTGATTTTTGGTTGTTTTCACCTCTTTATCATAAACCGTCTGAGGCTTTTATGAACTTTTGTAGCAGAAATTAATCTGCAAATGTATATTATGAACAGTTTGTCAATAGCTTGTTACGATAATTTACATTTAACGGAAACCAAACCAGAATCACTTAACGTCTTGAATCACAGGACAACCGAAAACAGACAAGAAACAACAGAAAAAGGAGCAAACCGATGAATACAACTTCAGGTCTGAGCTTGGAACAACAATTTCAGTTAAAGGTGTACGAAAAGCAAATCAAAGGGTTAACCAGAGAGCAAGCGCAAGAGTATCTATTAGAAGTGTTGCGTCAGAGCATGGTCAAAGATAACTTGTTCAAAGACCTCCTGAAGCAGCACGTTTAATAACCTCAGCGGGGCACTACCAGTTGTTACACGACATTGTTACAGCAAAAATCCCAATTAATCATCGGAGCGATAACATTCAGGCAATCATATATCTATAACCAGCTACCGGGATTTAATTGGGATTTTAATTTTTTTCGCGTTTTTCGAGAATGGCGATTACCCTTAAACCAGCATTATTCGGTTAAGATGAGGTTTTCGGGGCAATCGTTGAGCGCCACAATATAGATGATCTTTTGATGATAATTTATAATTTTTCTTGCTTATAAATATAAAAGTTTTGCAGGGCTCCCAGGGTTTCAAATTGGTAGGTTGGGAGTAAGGGCAGATTAAACGTTGTCTTGTAAATACTGAACAAGAGAAAGTTACGGCGTTCGGTATTCTGACTAATGAGTTGGGAAATTTGCGGCTGCGCTGACTGCACCAGTGAGAGACATGGCTTTTTGCCCGTTGGCACTTTCTCACAGGCGACATTGTTGAGATACTGGGTCATTTGCTGGGCCGCATAGTTGTTGTAAGCTTCTGGACTGGGATTGGCGATCGCCATTGCTACCCCAAGTCCCACGCCCCCCACGGCGCCGATGGATGCGACTATCTTTAACCCTTTCATAGTGACGTTGAACTTATCTGTATGGTTTTCTGTATGCTTTAACTACCGATGCTAAACCGGAAATTTCGCAGCCGCAGCGACTTTTAGACAAAATCAAAAAAAATTTTCCCAGGGGGTAGATCAATTTTAACTAAATGTGCTATAGTTATAAATCGAATGGCGAGCGTAGCCAAGTGGTTAAGGCAGTGGATTGTGGTTCCACCATTCGTGGGTTCGAGCCCCATCGTTCGCCCTTATTTTAACTAATCAGATCCGTTACCCTGGGTTAAGGTGCGTTACCCTGGGTTAAGGTGCGTTACTGGGCAAAGCATTCGGATATTAAATTTGGGGTTTTTTCCCAGAAATTGTTGCCCGAATGCTTTGCCCCTACAAAATTTCGTGGGTTCGAGCCCCATCGTTCGCCCTTATTTTAACTAATCAGATCCGTTACCCTGGTGTAAGATGCGTTACCCTGGGTTAAGGTGCGTTACGCTCCGCTTCGCTACGCTAACACACCCTACCGCTACTTAGGAGCACATCAACACAACATAGCGCGATCGCGCCATGCTGATTTCAGGGATTATCTTTCATGGACTATCATAAAACAGCAAGGTGCGATTCGTTCAAGCGAAAAGTGGATGGTAATACCTGAAGCGTGCGCTTGGTAGTGGTTCCGGAAGACATAGTGAACTAACAGGCATCCACCTAAAATCGTAGTCACGAACCATTTGCGCGACCTGAACTGGTCGTTTGGTAAGTAGGGTCGGCCCTACTAGGGGAGTCACACCCCCTGCCCTCGCGGAAAGTACCAAAAAAGGTATGGTCACGTCCTAGTAGGTAACGAAACAGACGGAGTGCAGACCCCGAACGTAACCGAAACTGGCAGCCTAAGCCGGTAAGGAGCAAGAGGGATTCTCTCAATGGTGAATGAAAATGAACTGCCATTTAAACTGCGTGATTCCTAAACGAGCCAAATAAGGCTGACAGGCTCGAACCAAAAGGTAAGTGAGCAGCCTCGATGATCCTATGTCATCAAGGCGTGTGACTAAAACTCTCACCGCAGGAAAGACAGCGCCTAACGAGAGAACGGACAACCAAAGGATACAACAGGGTAAGCCCTACAGAGTCTATGGGAAGGTCGAATCCCATAGTAAGCAGACCGCAAGGAAAGCAGAACTCTCTGGAGGGTAGAGGATGAGGCAAAAAGCGAAAGCATCCCTGTAATGGGGAGATAGGGGTTCAAAATTTGCCCCTGACCGAAAGGAACAGCAGACTTGCCTTGGGTCGTATGAGAAAGAGACCAGACAGTAAAAACCGTATCTGAGGACAAGTTAGATGTCGCAACCAAATGCAACAAACGGACTAAAGAAACCACTGGAAGACTGGAGCCAAATTAATTGGCAAAAAGCCAACAAGCTGGTTAGGAACTTACGTCAAAGAATCTTTCTCGCGAGAAAACTTGGTAACTTTCGTAAGTTGAGAAACCTACAAAAGTTGATGTTAAAAAGCCACGCAAACTTACTATTGTCAGTGCGAAAAATCACCCAAACCAATAAAGGAAAAGCAACGGCAGGAATTGACAAGAAAATAATCAATACCCCAGAGCAAAGGGTGAAACTGGTAAACAACTGGAAGGGCGGAACTCAAAGCCCAACTAAACGGGTAATGATACCAAAGTCAAACGGAAAGTTGCGACCGCTAGGAATCCCAACAATGCGTGACAGAATCGAACAGGCAATAGTAATGAACGCACTAGAACCCGAATGGGAACCCGTGTTTGAGCCAAACTCCTACGGATTCAGACCCGGAAGAAGCTGTCAAGATGCCATCGAACAAAGTTTTATTAGACTCTGTAAAGGCAGAGACACTTGGGTTTTTGAAGCTGACATCAAAGGATTCTTCGATAATATTGCCCATGAATCCATCTTGAAACAATTAGGAAACTTCCCTAAAAGGGATTTAATCCAAAGATGGTTAAAAGCTGGCTATGTTCTCAAAGGGGAATTCAACCCCACAAAGACGGGAACACCGCAAGGCGGGGTAATCTCACCCCTACTAGCCAACATTGGACTGCATGGTTTGGAACAACTCGTTAAAACCACCAATTCAAAATTAGGCATCGTGCGGTATGCAGACGACTTTATAGTTACTGCTAGAGACAAGGAAAGTCTTGAAAAAGCCCAGACCAGAATCCAGCAATGGTTATCAGAAATAGGACTTGAATTAAGCACGGAGAAAACGGTTATTACATCAATAGAAGACGGCTTTGACTTTCTCGGTTTCAACCATCGCCACTATAACGGCAAACTGCTTATCAAGCCATCCAAAAAGAAGGTTTTAGCCTTCTGTAAAAGGATAGGCAAGGAAATAAAGGCAATGAATGGTTGTGAACAAGAAGTAGTCATTAAAAAGCTAAATCCGATTCTCCGAGGTTTTGCTAACTACTACAAGGGGGTAGTGAGCAAAGTAACCTTCAGCTACATCTCATCAAGAGTGTGGTACTACCTTTGGAGTTGGGCGAAGCGTCGGCATCCCAACAAAAACACAAAATGGATTCGGAAACGTTACTTTAAGACCATAAAAGGCAATAAGTGGACGTTCGCCTGTACAAGTACAGACAAACGGCGAGGGAAAGAGGTTGAAACAATTCTCTACCCAATAGCTTACACTCCAATCGAGCGCCATGTAAAGGTCAAAGGGGAAGCGTCACCGGACGATCCGAGCCTCAAGGAATACTGGGAAAAACGTCACCATAAATATGGTAAGAGCTACTGGGAGAAAAACTCCCGGAATTATAACATCGCTCAAAACCAAAACTGGAAATGCCCTATCTGTGGCGAACCTTTATTCAACGGTGAGGAAATTGAAACCCATCATATAGTACCTGTTGCAGAAGGCGGACAAAACGACATTGAAAACCTTGTGCATTTACACCAAGCGTGTCATAAGCAGGTACACAGCAAATCCAAGTCCAATCGCTTGAAATAAGGCTTGAGCCGGATGATGCGAAAGTGTCAAGTCCGGTTCTTAGGGGAGGGGAGGGGAGTAATCCCTGAACCTTACCCGACCAACTGTGGTTTTGTTGGCCTAAATGGAGGTCAATTACCCGGATTTCCTGGTAAAAGAACAATTACCAGGGGTAGTTAGGCATCAGCCCCACCCGGAGAATCACTATTCACTGGTGTGAAGCGGGTTGAAAAGGAGGTAACTCTTAACCAGTAAGAGAATCCCTTCGAGCCAATTAGCTAAGGTCAGCCGTGAGGCTTTCTGTCCGACTTGAACCCTCTACATCATGAAGTAGCGAAAAACTGGTTGATACGCTGCGCTCAAAACGAGCACGGGGAATAGGTAGGGAATTTAACACTTCCCACAAAAAGTTGCATGACTCTGCTGTTCGTGCAAAAAGAAATCCCGAAGTACCCAGGGGGAGAGGGCAGCACAAGAAAGCTAATAAACCCAAAGCCACGGAACGAAGTAAAGCCCATGTAGGCTCTTAGGATAGGTCGATAATCCTAAGTAGTGAAATAAAGTGTAAGCGCAAGCCACATGGGTGAGAGATGCAGTGCAGAAGCCAAAGACCAGCCTAATAACTGGTATATGCTGACAGCCTGCGCCTAAGTTGAATTGTAGAGTCCCAAGTAGTGATATATATGTCCAAAACACGACAAAAGTTGATGGTGGAATGGAACGAAATCCCCTGGAAAATAATCCAGCGGAAAGTGTTCAAGTTACAAAAGCGAATCTACAGAGCGGCTAGTAGGGGCAACGATGTCTTAGCAAAAGGGCTCCAGAAATTACTGTTAAAGTCATATTACGCAAAACTACTCGCTGTAAGGCAAGTAACTCAACTCAATAGAGGAAAGAAGACAGCCGGGGTTGACGGGATAAAATCACTGACACCCGTACAAAGGCTTAGTCTGGCCTCCAGATTGTCACTAACCTATAAGGCCAAAGCAGTCCGCAGAGTATGGATACCAAAACCCGGACGGGATGAAAAACGCCCCCTGGGGATACCAACAGTGGAGGATAGAGCGCGTCAGGCATTGGTAAAAATGGCACTAGAGCCGTATTGGGAATCCCAATTTGAGGAAACCTCGTATGGTTTTAGGCCAGGTAGGTCAACACATGACGCCGTAGCCAGAATATATCTTGTAATAAACAAGAAACCTAACTATGTTCTGGATGCGGATATATCCAAATGTTTTGACAAAATCAACCACATTTACTTACTGAAAAAGCTCCAATGTCCAGCAAAAATCCGACACCAAGTAAAAACTTGGTTAAAAGCCGGAATCATGGACGGAGGAGCCTTTGAAAAGCCAGAGGCAGGTACACCCCAAGGTGGGGTTATCTCACCCCTTTTGGCCAACATAGCACTAGATGGGATGATTCGGGATGTAGAAAGTCAATTTCCTATGTACTATTACAGCAAAAAAGGCTTATACACACCCCCTGTCAGAATCATTAGATACGCCGATGATTTTGTGGTACTACACCCAGAGTTAGAGGTCATCCATAAGGCTAAAGCGGCAATTGAAGCTTGGCTAAAACCAGTTGGTTTGGAATTAAAACCAGAAAAAACCAGGATATGTCACACCCTTAATCAGTTGGTTACAGGAAGTGAATTGACTGTAACTCCCGGTTTTGATTTCTTGGGATTCAACATCCGACAATATCCAGTTGGAAAACACAAATCAGGGAAAAACCCCCAAGGGAAACTACTGGGATATAAAACCCTGATTAAGCCGAGTAAGAAAGCAATCAAAGCTCACCATGTAGCCCTAAAAGAAGTTATTAAGACCCACAAAACAGCCCCGCAAGCGGGACTCATTGGTAGATTAAATCCAATGATTAAAGGGTGGGCAAACTACTATTCAGGGGTAGCAGCCAAGGAAACGTTCTCATCAGAAGACATGGTTCTTTGGCAAATGCTCAGAGCATGGTCAGTAAGTAGACGTGGAAGAAAACAAAAAGCCCAAGCAATACGCAAGTATTATCGCAAAGGCCGACATGGTACATGGACGTTTGCCACAGCAGACGGATTAACGCTATGGAAACACCAGGATGTGGAAATCAAGAGACATACCTTAGTCAAGCCTGACAAATCCCCGTATGACGGCGACTGGGTTTACTGGAGCACCAGGCCAGGACAAGACATAGAAGCCCCTACAAGAGTGGCAAAACTGCTGAAAAAGCATGCATGGTAAATGTCCATATTGCGGGCAATACTTCACAAGCAGCGACCTGTTGGAAGTAGACCACATCATTCCTAAAAGCCAAGGCGGAAAGGATGAATACAAAAACCTGCAATTGCTTCACGCTCATTGTCACGATTTAAAGTCAAGATATGACGGGAGCACCCAAGGACATCAGGAGGAAGAACTGCCGCTCTGGTAATCGTACCTGTGTAAAAGGTCAATTTAGGTAGGAGCCCAGTGCCGTGAAAGTGGCACGCTGGGTTCTGAATGGGAGGTGGGGAAAGCGATTCCCCCATCGACCCCTAATCCTAGTACAAAAGAACTAAGCCCAATCACTTCAACTGGCCGTAGTCATGCGAAACAATTCAGAACCCCCCGCCTTACCACCAGCAGTCCAGAGAGTTATTCCCGCATTTCGCCTTGGCGGATGGATTAGCTTTTGGGTTCAGGTCGTCCTAGCCGTCGTAGCTAGTATCATCTTCTTATTCGCGATTATCTTTGAAACCAGCAATTCTGGGGCTTCAGGCGGTGGGAGTAATCCCGGAACCAGCGCCGGAATCTTTTTTGCGGTGAGTGGAATAATCGCCCTACTGGTAAGTATCTATTGGTCATTCCGTTATACCAGGTTGGCGTTGCAGTTAAAAGCGAGTCAGGCTTCCCTGCGTCCCAAAAAAGCAGATGCCATGCAAATTTTGCGTTTGGGTGTGATCATCAATCTCGTTGGGATGTTTTTAAGTTTACTGGCCGCTGAATCGATTAGTGGGATTCTTTTGGGTAAAGCCCTGCAATCTCAAGCGGCGCGGGTTTCCTTGACTGTTCCTATGCAACAATTGATCCAACCGTTGGATATTTTTGTGATCTTGGCGAACACCCACACCATTTTCGCTCACTTCATCGGTTTAGTTACTGGGTTGTGGGTGATCAACTGGATTACGCGAGATAATAGTTAACCTTGCCAGAAAGTCCCGGAATGAAACCGCCAATTATGGCGGTTTTTTGCTGGCTGATGAAATGCGATCGCTCATCAGTTGGCGCTATTAAAGCAAGTCACTATCAGTGACTTGCTTATAACCAATCACCAATAAGCGATAATCCTGATATGACATCGATCGCTCCTCTCATGCCTAATGTTGATGATTTTGTGATTACATAACTTAACAATGTCGGAAACTGGAATTTTTGTGGAGTCTAGGAAGTGGCTTCAGCCTGCGATCGCTCTCCAGGCTGACTCCAGCTAACTCTAAGATATTGTTCCGGATTCAGACAGTCGCCAAAATATGCCGATTCGATCCGGTGTAATTCCAATAGCAAGCGATATTTGTAACGATTTCTGATAAAATGTAATAAAAGTTAAAAATTCGTCATAAATTCTAAATGACTTTATTGGTTTTCGGTGCCACAGGTACATTAGGAAGACAAATTGCGCGACGCGCCCTTGATGAAGGATATCAAGTGCGTTGTTTAGTCCGTAGTTTCAAAAGAGCAGCCTTTTTAAAAGAGTGGGGCGCAGAACTGGTGCGGGGAAATCTTTGCGATCCTGAGACTTTACCTGCCGCTTTCGATGGGGTGACTGCGGTGATTGATGCAGCCACAGCCAGAGCCACAGACTCTTTAAGTATCAAGCAAGTTGACTGGGAAGGCAAACTAGCGCTGATGGAAGCCGCCAAGTCTGCGGGGGTGCAGCGTTATATTTTCTTCTCGATTTTAGACGCGGAGAAATATCCCGATGTACCCTTAATGGAAATTAAGCGCTGTAATGAAGCGGCGCTAGCGGAATCAGGGCTAAACTATACAATTCTTCGTCTAGCCGGATTCATGCAAGGGTTAATTGGTCAGTATGCGATTCCGATTTTGGATAATCAGGCGGTTTGGATGACCGGTGAGGTGGTGCCGATCGCCTATATGAACACGCAGGATATTGCCAAATTTGCCATCCGCGCTCTATCTGTACCAGAAACGGAAAACAAAACCTTTCCCGTGGTAGGGACTCGTGCCTGGAGTGGTGATGAAATTGTGGCGTTGTGTAATCGCTTGGCGGGTAAAGAAGCCAAAATTATCCGCTCACCCCTGAGTTTATTGAGAACCGTGCGTAAAATTGCCCGATTCTTCCAATGGAGTTGGAATGTGGCCGATCGCCTCGCATTTGTGGAAGTGCTCGCTAGTGGCAAACCCTTAACGGCGTCAATGGATGAAGTTTATCCGGTCTTTGGCTTGGATCCCAAAGAAACCACCACTTTAGAAGGGTATTTGCAAGAATACTTCAGTCGAATTATGAAAAAACTCAAGGAACTGGATTACGAAAAAGAAAAAAACAGCAAGATGCAAAAGAAAAGGAAGATTCCTTTTTAGGCAATCCCAATCTAGCAACAGAAACCGGGTTTCTATGAGCGTTGTTGGTTGGTGGCAAGGGTTGACGTTAATTACCCGGTTTCTCAGAGGTTTGCCCTAGACCATACGGTAGAACCATGCTAAAAATGTCCTAGGGGCAAACCCTATCTCTGTGCTGTGTAAAACTTAAACCGAAGAAAGGCTGCTGAATGTCGCCCAAAGCAGGCATTATTTATAACGACAATAAACCGATCGCTTGTCGTGTTGCCCTCGAATGGCAAGACAAGCTGACTGATGCTGGTTGGCAGGTGGTCTCCACCACCGGAGTCGGGGGAATTCTAGGTTACTCCAGTCCAGAAAAACCTATCTGTCATACCGCGATCGACCAACTGGTTCCCCCTGGGTTCGATCAGGATATGACTTTTGGCTTAGTGCTGGGTGGGGATGGCACTGTATTGTCCTCGTTCCGCCAAGTGGCACCGGCGGGGATCCCATTGCTGACGGTGAATACTGGTCACATGGGTTTCTTGACAGAAATCTACCTGAACCATCTCCCGGAAGCGATGGCACAAGTTCTTGCCGGTGACTATCAAATTGAAGAGCGGACAATGGTCACGGTGCAAGTGATTCGGGACAATATCGTAGTTTGGGAAGCACTCTGTATGAATGAAATGGTGCTTCACCGGGAACCGTTGACCAGTATGTGCCACTTTGAAATCGAAGTGGGGCATCATGCACCTGTGGATATCGCCGCTGATGGGGTGATTATTTCCACACCCACGGGATCCACCGCTTATGGCCTGTCTGCAGGCGGCCCGGTGATTACCCCTGATGTGCCAGTATTACAGCTAGTGCCGATTTGTCCTCATTCGTTGGCTTCAAGGGCTTTAGTTTTTGCCAATAGTGAGCCGGTGAATATTTTTGCCGCGAATCCCGATCGCCTGGTGATGGTGGTGGATGGCAATGCGGGATGTTATGTGTTGCCGGAGGATCGAGTCCACATCAAGCGATCACCCTATAGTGCCCGGTTTATTCGCTTAAAACGGCCTGAATTTTTCCATGTGCTGCGAGAAAAGTTAGGCTGGGGATTGCCTCATGTGGCTAAACCCACTTCAGTGGAGTTACCGTGATCTTTGATCCGCTCGATGGTATGTCGCTGACATTAAAATCCTTGAACCTAAAAAAATGAATTTTGATGATAAAACTTATCGATCAAAAATAATATGAAAAATCCAGGGAAATTAAAAAGCAGTAAAAATACACTATTTGTATTTTTACAATCAGCAATATTTATGCTGATTAAATAATAAATGTGTAATTTTGTTGTTGCTAAAAGTCAGCATTTATTTATATGCCGAAAAATCTTGATGTTTAGGATATAACGATAATATTGTGATGAATAATTGGTATAATATCCAAGGTATTTTGATTTAGGAATAATTTAGGGTAAGGTTAGGGTAAGGAAGCCAAAAATCATCAGAAGATTCAGAGAATTAATTGAAATGAAAAAAATATTGCTCTGCTTTCATGGTTTTGAGGTTTTGCCTGTAGGCTTCCTAACTCAATAAAAAAATAAATTAATCAATGACGAGCTATTAGTCAGTGAAAAAATCTATGGAATCAATCTGCGATCGCTGTATATAATGGCAACTTTTGAACTTAAAATATGTCTTGGACTGCTATGGCCACAAACCCGATTCCAGGGAAAGACAGAAGAGGAGAAGCAGAAGGCGGATGATACAACAAACAGCAATCCTAGAACTATTTGAGAAAGGCGGCATTTCTATGTGGCCGCTATTGTTCCTCTCGATCTTATCGTTGAGCACGATTCTAGAACGGCTGGTCTTTTGGCTGGGCGTAATGAGCAAAGAAAGAGAACTGATCAATCGCGTGCTAGAAGCGGCCCGTTATGACTGGCAGGTGGCTCAAGAAATTGCCAAACAAGGGAGTAAACAACCGATTGGTCGATTCCTGTATGCTCCTTTGCGACTGCAAAATGCCGAGCCAGAACTGTTTCGTCTGGCGTTGGAGTCAGCGGCAGATAATGAGTTGGCGGCAATGCGTCGCGGCGAAAAAATTATGGAAGCGGTGATTGCTTTGTCACCAATGCTGGGTTTGCTGGGAACGGTTTTAGGTTTGATTAACTCCCTGGGTTCGATTCGTTTGGGTGATATCGGCACTAATGCGACGCGAGATGTTACCTCTGGAATTGGTGAGGCGCTGATTAGTACGGCGGCAGGACTGATTGTGGCAATTATGACCCTAGCCTTTTATCGGATGTTTCAAGGCTTTTTGTTCTCGCAGATGAAGATGTTCCGCAAGTCGGGGAATGAGTTAGAGTTGCTGTATCGGCAGTTTTGGGCTGAAGGTAGGCATAGTCAGGGGATGCCCCAGATGAACCCCCAAAGTCCGCAAAGTCCGCGATCGCTGTCGGAACCATCAGACAGAAACATCAGTGCGGTGGAATCAGCCGATGGAGTGGCGCGATCGATTTCGGTGTCTTTGTCTGAGGGGTCTTTATCGGGGGAAACCGGGCGACTAACTGACAGTCCTTTATCCTCAAGTTCGGGTTCTTTATCTGAGGGTTCTTTATCGGGGGAAACCGGGCGACTCACGGAACCTCCTGCTTCAGAAATACCGACTCCTTTACCTGTAGCGGATAGTCAGGTAGCGGATAGTCAGCGATCAAGTCCAGAGACTCCGTTGCCGGGGGCTGCCACCGCGATCGCACCGCCCCTACCCAACAATGAACGCACCAGCACTCCTCCTGAGTCCAACACCTCTACAGTCGCCAACCACACAGAGGCAAAAGCGCCTGAAAGACCACCGGCAGCAGATAATAAACCAGAAGAAACCAGCAATGTTTAGGGCAAAAGTAGGGGCTTTTCCGTTGGCGGTGGTTCCCCTGTTTCCAGGTTGCCTTGTTTCGAGGTTGCCCTGTTTCGATGTTGCCCAGGGTCTTATGAGGGCTGACGCGATCGATAATTTTGGGTAAAATCGGGGCGGGGTCACTGCCCCTACAGATGCTTAATTTAATTGGGGGAAAGAGGCGATCGATGAAGATAAACCAGGATATTCAAGGGGAAGAAGCTCGCATTGAGCTAATTCCACTGATTGACGTAATTTTTTGCATTCTGACATTTTTTATTTTGGCAGCCTTGCAACTCACGCGCCAGCCCGTGATTGATGTAGCCTTGCCGAAAGCAGCTACCGGGGAGACGCAGACACAAGAAATGTTAATTGTCCGGCTAGAACCAGCGGGACAGGTCTATGTTTATATAGAAGAACAGCCTAGACTGGTGACATTAGACCAGTTAGAACAAATCCTCAGCTTTTATCACAGCAGTAATCCTATGGCGCTCATGGTGTTGTATGCCAGCGAGGAGGTCAAATATAATCTGGTGGTGGAAGTGCTCGATCGCATGAGAGCGGTCGGTGGCACCAGAGTAGCATTGGCGACCCTTCCCCGTGATGCCAGTTCCCAGCCGTCCATTCCCACACCAACCACCTTGCCACCGAGTAATATTCAATTACCACCACCTCCTGCCACCACCCAGCCGTAACCATTAGGGTGGGCATTGTCCCCCTACCCCTTTATGGTGTATTTGTAGGGGCGCAAAGCTTGCGCCCCCGGATCTATAGCCATTAGAGCTAATGCTTCCCCTAACGCGGGGGCAGGCTCTGATTTTGGGGGCGCTTTTCCGCCGCTGGGGGCGCAAGCCGAAGCGCCCCTACATAAAACCAGCATTTCTGGCGATCGAATTTATACCCTTGGGTGGGTATTGCCCACCCTACAGACTGGCTACATGGCTACATTTTGATCGGATATACGCAAAAAGAACATGGAAAACCAAAACGCTGAATCCCTAGAAAAAATTCGCCAACAATTTGAAACAGGCCCTTATCCCAGAGTTCCCTTAGAAAATTCTTTAAAAGAAGATTATAATTCTTTATATTATCACAATTATGTCACATCCTTTTATTTAAGGAATCAAAAAGTAATTGATACCAAAGACAAAATTATTTTAGATGCTGGCTGTGGCACTGGATATAAGGCTTTAGCATTAGCAGAAGCCAACCCAGAGGCAAAAATTGTTTGCATAGATATATCAGAAAACTCATTAAAGATATCTCAAGAAAGACTAAAATTTCATGGATTTAGGAATAATATAGAATTTCATCTTTTGTGTATTGAAGATTTGCCCAGCTTAGGGATGCAGTTTGACTATATCAATTGTGACGATGTTCTCTATCTGCTGCCTGAACCGGCGATTGGACTACAGGGGATGAAATCGGTTTTAAAGCCCGAAGGAATTATTCGCGCCAATCTCCACAGTTCCCTGAATCGGGTTTATCTTTATCGGGCGCAAGAAATATTCAAAATGATGGGGTTGATGGATGAAAACCCAGGGGAACTGGAAATATCTATCGTCCGTGAAATGATGAAAGCCTTGAAAAATGACGTTCAACTTAAAGCAACAACTTGGGCTGATAATCGAGAAAATAACCCAGAGTTTTTTATGATGAATTACTTGTTCCAAGAAGACAAAGGGTACACAGTAAACGAAATGTTTGCTGCGATGAAAGCCGCTGATTTAGAGTTCATCAGTATGGTGAATTGGCGACACTGGGAACTGATGGATTTATTTGAAGATTGGGAGAATTTGCCGGTATTTCTGGCCATGAGCTTACCAGAACTCTCGGCGGAAGATCGATTACATCTGTTTGAATTGTTGCATCCGAGGCATCGACTGCTTGACTTTTGGTGCGGTCATCCCAACAATGGTTCAAGTTTTGTTCCTGTTGACGATTGGCAAGACGCAGACTGGCGAAGTGCCAGAGTGTATTTGCACCCTCAGCTAAGAAATTCTAAGTTAAAAGACTATTTGATCCAATGTGTCATCGACCATCAATCTTTTGAAATTAGTCGGGACGTTCCCCACCCAACAATGAATCCGGTAATCATCGGCAGTGATATTGCTGCCTGTCTGCTACCTCTGTGGGATGAGCCTCAGTCAGTGACGGCCTTGGTGGAACGCTGGCTCCAGATTCGTCCGGTGGATCCGCTCACCCTCAACCCCGTGAGTCAGGAAAAAGCGTTATTAGAGATTACCAAATTTTTAACTGACCTGGAAGCCTTTCTATATGTGCTTTTGGAGCGTTGTGATTGAAGGTGGAAAAAAATTTTGCCGATGGGTGATATAAAAGTCAGAGACGGTGGGTAAGTTATCTCTAGAAGTTAAAAAAACAAGCATCCCACATCTCAAGGAGACCTTTAAAATGAAAACCGAATTAAAAGTCAAATTCCTCCAACACCTGAACGAAAAAAGAAGAGAAGGCGGTTTCACCCTGATTGAACTGCTCGTGGTGGTGATCATCATCGGGATTCTGGCTGCTGTGGCTCTGCCCTCCCTCCTCAGCCAAGCCAACAAAGCCAAGCAGGTTGAAGCTCGGAATAATATTGGTGCGATGAACCGGGCACAGCAAGCATACTTTTTGGAAAATAACAACACATTCGCAACAATCAAGGATAATTTAGGCATTGGGATCAAAAATAGTCCTAACTATACCTACACCATCAGTGCTGGTACTCCTAATGCTCAAGCCATCCAGATAGCACAGATAGATGCGGCTACCACAGGACAATCTCTCAAAGGCTATAAAGGGTTAACATACACCTCTACAGGTACAGCAGCGACAGAAGTTCTGACCCTGGGACTCCTCTGCGAGGCAAAAAGCCCTGGTTCTCAAGCTGGAGACCCTACCAGTGCTGGCTGTACTGCCGGTGATAAGAACCTCGCCGAATAATCAATACATAGTTTAATTTATGTCTGGTCGAGGAATGTGCCTGACGCAGAATTAGACAGGGAGAGTTATTCTTCCATTTTCAAGAGTGAGTAGTTGAAACTACTCACTCTCAATTATTTTTGGTTGGATTGTTTACAAGCTGGGATGAGTCACGCTGATGATCGAGGATGTTCGGGAAACTGACTTTGTGGATTGGCTGGAGCAAGCCGATCGGCATCGGCTCAAAGGAAATTATACCGAAGCAGCCAGCATTTACGAGCAGGCAATTGCCACGGAGCCTGACGTAAAATCTCACTACTGGCATTTAGGCTTGCTGTTACTTTTGCAGGGAGAAGAAGAAGCGGCTCATACCACTTGGCTGGTGGGGATGATGGATGGTGACTCTGAGCAGATCGAGCAGTGGACAGAGGAACTACGGCTGGTGCTGGAAACAGAAGCTTTAAGGCAAGAAGAATTGGGAGAGGATATGGTTGCCTGGTTGATTCGGCAACATATTCGGGAAATTTGCCCCCAGGATATTCACAACTTGTTGCATTTGATCCAACTTGGGAGCAAAATTAATCGTTTGCGAGAGGAGGAGTTAACTGCTTGGGATGCGATCGCAGTGCTAAAATCAGTCACTCCTAAGCAGATCGATCGGGATTTGCTCCTACAAGTTTTACGCAGCTTAATCAATGTGGCTCCACTGCATCCTTATCCGCAGGAATTTGCCGAAGCTTGTGTGCAGCATCTATCAGAAAGTGCTGAGTTTCGGGATCTGCTGATGGAGGTGGCGACGCAAATTGCCTATGAACTACATCAACCCAAAATCGCGATCGCCTGGGGAGAGTTATGTTTGCGGGCTGGGACTAGCACGCAACCCCAAGAACTTTTAGGGAATTTGGCTGGTATTTATGACTATGCGGGGAATTTTTCCCAGGCGATTGAAATGGCAAAACGCGCTTATGCTTTATGCGAAACTTTGCCAGACCAAGTTTTTGCGAATTACCGCATCCTGAAAAGCTTGCTCGGTGCTGGGGGATACTGGGAGGAAGCTAATGTTGCTTTAACGAAACAAGATTCATTGATGTTATCGCTGATAGCGGAAAAACCGCCAGAACTGGACTTGGTGAGGGCGAAACGTTTGCTGAGTTCTACTTTTTTATTTCCCTACTTGCGAGACGATCCGGTAAAAAATCGCCAGATTCAAAATTCTGTTGCCGATCTGTTTCAGTTTTATATTCAAGAATCAGCGCGGGAGATAGTAAGAAAATTTCAGGAGCAAGCGGTACAGCGTCGGCAAATTAATCCAACTGACAGACGTTTAAAAATTGGCTATATTTCTCATTGTCTGCGATCCCATTCTGTGGGCTGGTTAGCGCGATGGTTATTTCAGTATCACGATCGCCAGCGGTTTGAAATTCACGGCTATTTTATGAACTATCAGCCCTTGGACGATCCCTTACAAGCCTGGTATATGAATCATGTTGACCAAGTACATCAATTAGGTGCGGATAGCCTTAAGATTGCGGCAGAAATTGCCCAGGACGAAATTGATATTTTGATTGATATTGATAGCTTAACCTTGGATAGAACTTTTACGGTTATGGCCTATAAACCTGCGCCGATTCAAGTAACCTGGCTAGGTTGGGATGCGGCGGGATTACCTGCGATTGATTATTTCATCGCTGACCCTTATGTATTACCAGTCAAAGCCGCAAATTACTATACAGAAAAAATATGGTCTTTGCCGCAAACTTATATTGCAGTGGATGGCTTTGAGGTAGGAATTCCCACCCTACGGCGAGAGGATTTAGATATTCCCACTGATGCAGTAGTTTATTACATTGGTCAGAAGGGATATAAGGGTAATCTCCCCACAGCCCGACTACAAATGAAGATTCTTAAAGCGGTGCCGAATAGCTACTTTTTGATTAAAAGTAGGGCAGATGAAACGGCAGTAAAAAATTTCTTTACTGAACTAGCAGAAGCCGAAGGTGTGGACAGTTCTCGTTTAAGATTTATCCCGTCTGCTCCTTCAGAAGAAATTCACCGAGCGAATCTCGGCATTGTTGATGTGGTATTAGATACTTATCCTTACAATGGGGCAACTACTACATTAGAAACGCTCTGGATGGGGGTGCCGATGGTGACGCGAGTTGGTGAGCAATTTTCGGCTCGCAACAGCTATACGATGATGCTGAATGCTGGAATTACTGAAGGGATTGCTTGGACAGATGAAGAATATATAGAATGGGGAATTCGTCTGGGGACAAAGCCACAACTGAGACAAGAAATATCCTGGAAATTGTTACAAGGAAGACAAACAAAACCCCTGTGGAATGCCAAACAGTTTACCCGTGAAATGGAAAATGCTTATCAGCAAATGTGGCAAATATATCTCAATGGTTGATGATCAATGGAAAATCAAGAAAACTATAATAATCACTGGGAACAAAAAGCCTATCAATGCTGGATGCAAGGAGATTATGCTGGGGCGGCAAAATTTTACGATATTGCATCCGCAACGCTGCGCGAAAGAGCAATTTTGGCGCGTCCCGACATCCAGCAAAATTATTGGCTGATGAGCTTGATGTATTTATTGGCAGAAAATGAACCAGAAGCGGAAAGAGTTTGGCAAGAGAAATTAGCAGATAATAATTTGACGATTTCTGAGCCAGAGCAGAGGGAAAATTGGCTAATTGAATTAATTTCAATTTTCGATGCAGAAGCGGAAAGACAAAAGACAATTGCTCAGTTTAAAACCGCTTGGTTGATTCGGAACCATATTTTAAAATTAGCGGAGAAATTGCTCGAAGTTGCCACTTCGGGCAAAAATCAGGCAATTGCTTATCATCTAATGATTAAAATTTTACTAGAAAGTGGGGGCAATTGGGAAAAAGCACGGCAACTTTATCAAGAATATCAAAAATTACTGGAGGCGATCGCCAAAAAGGATGTGGCGATCGAATCCAGTTTTACTCTTGAATTGATGGCAACGTTGGGATTTCAAGCTTACTTCTGCGACTGTCCCCAACAGATGCACCAGTTTAACAATGAATTTGCTAGGTTTTACTACGAAAAAGTTAGAGCATATTTTCCTGATTTATCCCTGGAAAGGAAATCAAAGTTAAACATTCCAGAAAACCGAGATAAAAATTTAAAAATCGGCTACCTATCCAGCGGGTTTAACCGACACTCAGTTGGTTGGTTAGTCCGATGGATCTTCAAATATCACAATCGAGAAAAATACCAAATTTTTGCTTATAACTTAGGAAGTAAAAATGACGATTTAAAATATTTTTTTGAAGACATACAACAATCTCCATCAAATTTCATTGATGTTTTTAATTGGGGGGCTAGGGAAATTGCCGAATTAATTGCTAGGGACGAAATTGATATATTAGTGGATTTAGATAGCATTACTCATCGCTTGACTTCTCAGGTATTGGCATTACAACCGGCTCCCATTCAAATAACGTGGTTGGGGTGCGATGCTTCGGGATTACCAGCGATCGATTATTTTATTGCCGATCCTTATGTTTTGCCGGAAACAGCCTCAGATTATTATGCCCAAAAAATTTGGCGACTGCCCAAAGTATATGTGGCTGTGGATGGGTTTGAAGTGGGAATCCCGACGATCCGAAGAGATAGCTTAGGAATTCCCAACGATGCAGTGGTTTATTTCAGTTCCCAAACCGGATATAAACGCAATCCCGAAAATGCCAGATTACAATTGCGAATCATTAAACAAGTAAAAAATAGCTATTTTCTAATCAAAAATTTAGGAGATGAAGCCTTAACTAGAAGATTTTTTGAGCAATTGGCGGATGAAGAAGATGTAGATAGCTCCCGGCTGCGATTTTTACCACAAGTTTCTTTAGAAGAAATTCACCGAGCTAATCTGGGAATTGCCGATGTGGTGCTGGATACTTATCCCTATAATGGGGCAACAAATACGTTAGAAACACTGTGGATGGGGATTCCCCTGGTTACAAGGGTGGGGGAACAATTTGCGGCTCGTAATAGTTATACCATGATGGTCAATGCAGGCATAACCGAAGGGATTGCTTGGAGTGATGAAGCTTATGTAGAATGGGGTATTAAACTGGGTCAAAATTCCAGGTTAAGGCAAGAAATATCTTGGAAATTATTACAAGGAAGACAAACAGAACCCCTCTGGAATACGAAGCAATTTACTCGTGAGATGGAAAACGCTTACGAGCAAATGTGGCAGGCAAAGCAAAAATATTTGGCAAGTAAATTTTAGGAGGCTGTTTCCTCAATGGAAAACCAGAATAATTGGGAACAAAAAGCTGCTCAATGCTGGATGGCAGGAGACTACAATCAGGCGGCACAGCTTTATGAACAGGCAATTTCAGCTAATCCAAAACAGCGACAAAATTACTGGTATTTGGGGCTAATGTTGCTGTTGGGAGGAGAAGAAGAAGAAGCTCATACCACTTGGCTTCTAGGAATGATGGAAGGTGATTCTGAGCAAATGGAGGCTTGGACGGCAGAACTGTTGCAAATTCTGGAAACTGAGGCGAACAGGCAACAAGAAAAAGCCGAGAATTCACCAGCTTGGTTAATTCGACAACATTTGCGAGAAATTTGTCCCGGAGATATTTATAACCTATTGCAGCTAGTTCAACTGGCGATCGCTCAAGAGACATTAACTCCAGAGGACTTTGCCGCTTGGAACATTATTGAACTCCTAGAATCTACAAATCCTGGTAGTTTGGATTCGCAATTACTGATAAAAGTGGCAGAAAACTTATTGGAGTTTGCCCCCTTAGAATCATATTCCCAAGAATTTGTTGCTGCTTGTTTGCCTCATCTGAAAGGAAATTCAAATTTTCGAGATGTTCTCTTGGTGGCAGCCGCTAAAATTGGCTACCAGATGCGGGAAACGGACATCGCAATCGCGATCGCCCAATTATGTTTGCAGGTTAATGCGGAACATCCCGAAGAAATTTGGAGAAATCTGGCTCGTTTTTACGAAAAATCAAAGCAGTATGATCTGTCAATAAAAGCAGCGAAACAATGCTATGACCTATGTGAATATTTAGCAGATAAAATTGCCGCCAATTACCAGATTATCACAGCTTTATTAGTTACGGGTGGATACTGGGAAGAAGCAGTGGATATCTTTAAACGGCACGAGTCTATGCTATTGTCGTTTCTAGAGTTTCCACCGCAGGAAATTTTAAAACTCAGAGCATCGCGTTTGCTCACTGCTATGTTTTGTTTCCCCTATTTCAGAGATGAACCAAAAATTAACAGAAAAATCCAAAATAAGATTGCTCATTTGACCCAGGAACGCATCCAAGCAGATGCCAGGAAACAAGGGTATTCCTTTAATCAGCATTTGAATAAACCTGAATTGATGACTCAGGGAAGACGCTTAAAGATTGGATATATCGGCAATTGTCTGAGAAAACATTCCGTAGGTTGGATGGCAAGAGGAGTGTTTCAATATCACGATCGCGATCGGTTTGAAATTCACGGCTATTTCGTAGACTATGAGCCAGGGGATTCGCTGCAAGAATGGTATATTCATCATGTTGACCAAGCTCACAAATTAGGCTCGAATGCTTTACAAATTGCTGAGGAAATCGTCAACGATGAAATTGATATTTTAATCGATGTTGATAGCCTAACTTGGGAGGTTACATTTCAGGTGATGGCGTTGAAACCAGCCCCCATTCAAGCTACTTGGCTAGGCTTGGATGCGGCGGGACTGCCAGCCATTGACTACTATCTAGCCGATCCATTCGTTTTACCAGAAAATGCCCAAGATTACTATGTGGAAAAAATCTTGCGCTTCCCCAAAACTTACATCGCCTTGGATGGGTATGAAGTGAGTGTTCCCACCATGCGGCGCGACGAATTAGAAATTCCAGCGGCAGCAGTGGTTTATTACAGTGGTCAAACCAGTTCCAAACGCAATCCAGATATGGCAAGACTGCAAATGAAGGTTATTAAAGAGGTGCCAAATAGCTACTTTTTGATTAAAACTTGGCCTGATGTAGAAGGGGTGAAACAATTCTTTCTAGAATTGGCAGAATCAGAAGGAGTGGCGGTTTCCCGACTGCGATTTTTACCTAACGATTCTTCGGAAATTCATCGAGCTAACTTAGGAATAGTTGATGTGGCACTCGATACCTATCCTTATAGTGGTGCAACCACAACTTTGGAAATACTTTGGATGGGCATTCCCATCGTAACTCGCGTGGGCGAACAATGGGCTGCCCGGAATAGCTATACCATGATGGTCAATGCTGGAATTACCGAAGGCATTGCTTGGACAGATGAAGAATATATCGAATGGGGAGTTCGTCTGGGTTTAGACTCAGAATTGCGGCAAAAGATATGGTGGAAATTACGGCAAGGTCGCCAAACCGCACCCCTTTGGAATGCTCGGCAATTTACTCAGGAAATAGAACAAGCCTATCAGCAAATGTGGGAGAAGTTTCTCCAAGATTCAAGGGTTATACCATAAATGACTACAGCAATTTTCTAGGGCGAAGCATTTGTGGATTGCCGATTTGTGATTTTTTCCATAAATTTTGCCACAAATGCTTCGCCCCTACAAAGGTGCTCTATTAATCTGAAAAAATCTGTCAGTCAAGGTCAAGAATTAAAAATCATTAATCTTGTAGTCTTTCAGATAATCTCGAAGTTTAGCCACGATCGGTAGAGAAGCTAATCCTTGTTCTTTCAGTTCTGGAATTTGGCTGAGAACCTCAATTATATTATTAGCAAAATTATAATTAGGGTCATTTTTGCCATATTCCAGAGTGAGATACTGTAGTAACTCTACCGTATAGTCAGGAAAGTTCATCAGGTCAGCGATCGCAGCTAATTTGAGAATGTTCTGCGGATTTTTTAGGGGTGAGTCAAGGTCTTCTCGGATTAAATCGCGGAAATAAAGAGCATCTCCCCACAGTAATTGTCCGGCGCAAGAAGTTGATTGAATTGGCGAATCTTTGCGAGGCCGACGAGCACCCGCTAAATCAAATAGTGTAAATCCTTGGTTTCGCAAATAATTGTCCACATCTCCAAATAAAGGTTGATTAGCATAAATTTCAGAAAAGTTAACTTCCACTTGAACCGCTAAAATACTGCGGTCTAAAATTTTACCAGCCCCCTCCATTACTTGAATTTCTGCTCCTTGAATATCCAGTTGGAGAAAATCGATTTCCTGAATTGCTTCGGCTTCGCAAAAGGTATCTAAAGTGGTTGTTTCTATTTCAACCGTAAAATCTAGTTTAACTAAATCAGAAAGTCCGGCAAACCGATTAATGAAAGATTCATTTGGTGGATATAGAGAGCAACACATGGGATTTTTCGTTACATAAAGCGTGGCTTCACCCACAGTTTTTGCCAATGCCAAGGGAATATGTTTTTCCGTCCAATTAATCTGTCTCTGTTCGATATCTTCATTGGCTGCATCACAAGCATCAGCATCGGCATCAAATCCATAAATGGTCAGGTTGGGAGCAAAAAGATTCCAGCCTTGACTCCCGTAGTCATCTTGGCTGGTTATTTTTCGAGAACCCACATTACAGATTGTCATGGAAATTTGATCTAAATGACCACTTTTCTTTAAACTTTCCACAAAAGCTGACATGGCAAAATTCTCACTTTTCAAAATTGACTTTTCTGGGCAGGTATAGCAATGATATTCAAGTTGCTGGATAAATTATCAGCGGGATCTGATATGGGAATGAGTTGTCCAACATAGGGCTGATAGCGGAATAATTGATATCCATGACTGCGGAGATAGTCAGCTACAGGTAAGTTACTGCCCTGAGATCCAGCAATATTTTCATATAGAATTACTGGAGAAAACTGAGATAAAATTCTTTGACTGCCCATTAAAACAGAAAGCTCATGTCCTTCGGCATCAATTTTGATAAAATCGACTCGCTTCAGGTTTTCTTTTTCCATCAGGCTATCTAGGGTAAAGCAGGGAACTTCTAGATAAGATTCAGGGTTGATATTTTCGCTTGTGTCATCAGTGATAATTGCATTGAGTTCACTAGAATTACTCAGGGATAATCGAACTTTACCATTGCGATCGCTGGCGGCACCTGCACAGATTTTCACCCAAGAAATCTGATTAATTTCACAAGTTTCTTCCAAGCATTCAACACAACCGGGAAAAGGCTCGATCGCTAATACCAAACCTGTTGAACCAACACATCGGGCAGCACTAAAGCTATAAACTCCTACATTTGCCCCTACGTCGATCGCAGTCATTCCCGGTTGAATATGATTTCGCCAAAACTCCATTTCTTTTTCAAACCAGTCTCCTTCGGAAAGTAGTATGCTCGTAACCATACTATGACAAGTTGGCTCAACTCCCAAGAGCCATTCACTCTCAAAAGGTATATATGTTGTTGAACTATCAACTGCTAAATCAGTCCAACGCCACTCTAAACTATGAGGATTGTACCAAACGTCATTCCGGGCAAAATCCAGCCAAAATTGTGCTAAGTCTTTTTGCTTTAT